>JBPOFV010000071.1:0-8599 GCA_051252335.1 Marinicella sp.
ATTCCGTGACAGTCTATTGTTAGATGACAATGTGAATCGAATTCTTGCAATGGAGTTGCTTGAGTCTTCCAGAGGCAGTGACGTTACGGGTGCTCAGCCTTGGGTTTCGATCTTATGTAAATTTAATGACATCGTTGATGAACCTGAAAACTTATCATTCTTTGAGGACATGTATGCCAATCAGCCAGCAGGTCTGGATCATTATTGGCGCGAAGTATCTTATGACAACATCAATGTAGTCGGGTCTTTGGCCATAGACTGGGTGGAATTACCAGGTGATCAAACTGATTATATCCCAACCCCTGGCAGTGGCAGTGATTCTGATTTGGACCTGTTGTTTGATGATTGTACGGATGCAGCAGATCCCTTTGTTAATTATGCCACAGGTGCAAATGGTAGCAGTTTTGTGGGGATCAATATGATGTTCAATGAAGATTTAGATTGTTGTGCTTGGGGTGGTGGTAAATTTGCATCTCTTGATGGCGTCAGTAAAGTGTGGCGTACCACTTGGAACCCACCATGGGCCTTTGGTAATGAAGGTGTTATAGCTCATGAAATGGGTCATGGATTCGGTTTACCTCATGCCAATAATTCTGATGAAGATAGTAATCCTTATGACAGCCCTTGGGATGTGATGAGTTCTGCCACAGGATATGCGGTGAATGATGCTGTATATGGACGGCTTGGTAAGCATATTAATATGTACTATAAGCATTATTTAGGTTGGGTTGATGATTCAGATGGTTACATTGCTGACATCAACAGTAATGATACTTTTGTGATTAACTGGACATCGTTAGATGGAGATATTAATTACAAATTTGCTCGAATACCTTTAAGCGATGGCAGCTTTTATGTGCTTGAATCCAGACGTGAGGCGGGTCAATATGAAAGTAATGTGGCTGGGACAGCTGTCATCATTCATCATGTGGTCACCGGTAGATCGGAACCACCTTGGGTGATTGATGCAGATGTTCCACCTGCCGATTATGCAGATACCGAAGGTGTCATGTGGAAAGTTGGCGAGACTTTTATAGATCCCATTGATGGTTACCAAGTTGAAATATTGGCGCAAGTCACCCCTGGGTTCAGAGTCAGAATTTCTGGTCAATCAGATCTTATTTTTGCTGATGGATTTGAATAAATCAGATCAGCTGTTTTGCTTCGATAAAAGTTTTCGGCTTGGCGTGAATTAACCGCGTCATTTTGTTATAATCCGCACCAAATTTTAGGCTCGGCAATCTGTATTGATGCTGGGCCATTTCTATATTTGGAGCGGACATGACAAAACAAACCATCATTTATACCATTACAGATGAAGCGCCGGCTTTAGCGACCTATTCCTTTTTACCTATAGTGCAAAAATTTGCAGCACAGGCGGGTGTAGAGGTGGAAACCAAAGACATCTCTTTGGCCAGTCGTATATTAGCTCAATTCCCAGAACGGTTGAATGATAAGCAAAAATGTCCTGACGCATTGGCAGAATTAGGTGTATTGGCTAAAACCCCAGAAGCTAATATCATCAAACTGCCGAATATATCAGCTTCAGTACCACAATTGAATGCGGCAATAAAAGAGCTGCAAGCTGCGGGTTATGCGCTGCCAGATCTTCCAGAAGAACCAGTGACCGATGAGGAAAAAATAATCGCAGCAAAATATGCCAATGTATTAGGTAGTGCGGTTAACCCAGTATTAAGAGAAGGTAATTCGGATCGGCGTGTGGCAGCTGCCGTTAAAGCTTATGCCAAAAATAATCCGCACAAATTAGGCCAAATTGCTGCCGACTCAAAAACTCATGTAGCCCATATGACAGGCCATGATTTTTATGGCAATGAACAATCCTATGTCATGCCCATTGATGACCAGGTTAGAATTGAGCATGTCAATGAACATGGACAGGTAACTGTGATGAAATCAGGAATTGAGCTTCAAGTTCATGAAGTGATTGATTCATCCTGTATGAGTAAGAAGGCAATGCGTGAGTTTTTTGCAAAAGAGATCAAAGACGCCAAGTCTTCTGGAGTGTTGTTGTCATTACACTTGAAAGCCACCATGATGAAAGTATCCGACCCTATTATGTTTGGTCATGCTGTGGAAGTTTATTATGCTGATGTCTTTGCTAAACATGGCAAAACCTTTGCCGAATTAGGTGTTGAGGTTAACAACGGTATAGGCAGTGTTTACAATAAACTTGCAGATTTGCCCAGCGCTAAGCAAGCTGAAATTAAAGCAGATATCGAAGCTTGTTATGCCTCTCAGCCTGCTCTGGCCATGGTCGATTCGGACAAAGGAATTACCAATCTTCATGTGCCTAACAATGTAATTATTGATGCATCCATGCCTGCTGCCATTAAATCATCTGCACAAATGTGGAATTCCGCCGGTCAGTTACAAGACACCAAAGCCATTATACCTGACCGCAGTTATGCCGGCATTTACCAGGAAATCATTGCTTATTGTCAAGAGCATGGTGCCTTTGATGTGGTGACCATGGGTAATGTATGTAATGTTGGTTTGATGGCACAAAAAGCCGAAGAATATGGATCACATGACAAAACGTTTGAAGTGGCTGCAGACGGCATGATGCGTGTGGTTAATTCTGCTGGTGAAATATTGATGCAGCATGAAGTGGAACAAGGCGACATTTGGCGAGCTTGCCAAACCAAAGATTTGCCGATCAGAGACTGGGTGAAATTGGCCGTTACCCGAGCTAAGAATACAGGTTCGGCCGCAATTTTTTGGCTGGATGAAAATCGAGCTCATGACCGCAATTTAATCGAGAAAGTAACACTGTACTTGGCGGACCACGACACTTCAGGTTTAGAGATTAAGGTCATGAATCCCAAGGCAGCTATGCGCTACACATGTGAACGTGTATCAGCTGGTTTAGATACCATTTCTGTTACCGGTAATGTGCTGAGAGATTACTTAACTGATTTGTTTCCAATATTGGAATTAGGCACCAGTGCAAAAATGTTATCTATTGTGCCGTTACTGGCAGGTGGCGGTTTGTTTGAAACGGGTGCTGGCGGTTCGGCGCCAAAACATGTTCAGCAGTTTGTAGAAGAAGGCCATCTTCGCTGGGATTCATTGGGTGAGTTTTTGGCGTTGGCAGTTTCTTTAGAGGATATTGCAGATAAAACCAATAACAAACAAGCTCAAGTATTGGCCAAAGCACTGGATGATGCCAATGAACGTTATTTAAGTTTTAATAAATCTCCGTCGCGAAAGGTCAATGAACTAGATAACCGTGGTTCACAGTATTACTTAACAAAATATTGGGCCAAGGCGTTATCTACTCAAGACCAAGATGCCCAATTGAAATCTGTGTTTTCTGCCGTATTTACTGCTTTGAAGAACAACGAAGATAAGATTCTCAATGAGTTGATCAGTGCACAAGGGTCGCCAGTCAACATTGGCGGTTATTATCAGCCTGATGATTCATTGGCAGAAGCAGCGATGCGCCCAAGTCAGACATTTAATGACATTGTTGATACCATTTAAGAAATAAAAAAGTAGGTTGTTCTGTCTTGAGATTTGACTCTGATTTAATAGAATAGAGAGGGTCTCAAGACGGTAAATTGACAACTTAATCAGTGAAAATAGTTTTGTTACGACCTGTGTTCTTGGCTTGATACATGGCTAAATCTGCTGTTTGAATTTTCTCTTTCAATGAGTCATTAAGTTGACAAATACTGATGCCTGCTGAAAACCCTGTTGTGACTGGATTCAGATCCATTTTTTCAGCGGTTTCAGTAAAAATGGACCTGAGTTGGTCGATCATGACTTTAACCTGGTTTTGATTCTTTCGAATCATTCCTGCGATGAATTCCTCACCACCAAATCGGCCGTAAATATCTTGATCTAAAAAATTTTCTCGACAAATCGCGCCAAACTTTTGTAAAACTTTATCTCCCATGTCATGACCAAAATGATCGTTGATTTGTTTAAAGTTGTCCAGGTCTAACATACAGATATATAAGCTTTGGCCTGGCGCTAAATTGCTGTGTGCATGAGACAATAAATGCATTGAATGGCTTCTGTTTGCCAGTGATGTCATGGCATCAAAGTTGGCCAGTTTAAACAATACTTTCTTTTGTATTCTGGACCGGTAAATCAACAATGCCAATAATAAAATTATGACTGATGTGGTGCTTATTCCAATGATCAGTAATTGATTTTTTTGGTTTTGTTGTAAAAGGTTGAATTTTTGCTCTTGGTTTACCTTGCTCAGAAGGAGATTTTCTTTTTCTTTAGACTCTAATTCAAACTGGCTTCTCAGTTCGTGTAACTGGCGAGTGCTTTGTGCAGATTGTAATTGTTGTTTTTTAGCTATGGTTTTGATCAGTTGTTCAAATGCCAATTGATGGTTCCCTTGGCTGGCCAAAAGTCTGGCTTCTATTTCTGTGAGTGTGATGTTTTGCATGGGCATGCGTTCTTGGTTCAGATAACCTTTGGCTAAGGTGAGATAATCCTGAGCTTCGGTGTAATCATTGTTTTGTAAATGTAACACAGCCAGGGATTTATACACGTCTAAGAGCATCAGTTTGTTTTGGCTTAGTTCAAATAACTCTGCCGCTTCGGTTAACATAGATTCTGCCCTATGTGCCTGATCATTTTCTATGTAAATCGGGGCCAGTTCTTTTAATGCATAAGCCACACCTTGGTCATCGCCTATGGCTCTTGAAATATCTAAAGATTCCTGTAGTTGCTTGTTGCCCAATTCACTGTTACCGATGTTTTTATTTGCTCGGCCTAACCCATATAAGGAAATGGACAGTTCCAAATAGTTTTCATTTGCTCGGTGATAAGTGACTGATTCTTCGAAGTAAGGAATAGCCAATTCATTTTCTTTGCGGTATTCATAAACCAATGCAATGCTACTTGCTAGTGCGCTTTTGGTAACTATGGCATCCTTCTCTGGTGCCAATTCATAGGCTTGCATAAAAGCATCAAGTGCTTTGACTGATCTTCTGAGCGTGTTTTCGATGTATCCAAGACCGACCAAGGCATCAACCAGTAATTCGTTGTTGTTATTTGTTCTGGCCCACTGAACTGTATGTTGAATCAAAGGTAAAGCTTCTTGGGCCTGACCGGAGAGTTCCATGGCTTGTGTTTTTACCACCATGATACTGTGATACAGCCAATCTGCTTTGTGTTCAGCTAACGCTTTAAGTGCCAAATTCGCTTGATCCAATGATTTTTTGGGGTAAGCCAAAGTTAAGTAGGTGAGGCTAAGCGTATAGTGGTGTTGTGCTTTGGTCAAAGAGTCTGACGGCGGTGTTGGGATCAATAATAGGTCGGTCAGTACTTGTTGTGGATTGGTCCCTAATTGTTGATTGAATTTTTGATATTGCTCATTCAAGTTGTTGTCATTTGCATTGGCTGTGCTCGCCAAATGAATGATCAGGATTGAGGTTAGTATCGTTGCCCACCACTTAAATCGCATTCGTTCTTTGTTGTCAGATAGATGTCATTATTGTAACGCATGAGTTTTGCTGTGGCTTCGGCTGTGAATAAATAATAAAACAGTGATGAAAATTACAGGTAAAATAAGGTGTTTTTTTCATCAGTTCAACACGGTGTTAAACAGGCGTACGCCTGTTGTTATAACATACTGTAATTTGATTCACATTCATTAATATCAATAACTTACACGCTATTCTTAATGTAATATATTGGTTAAGTCATTGATTCTATTCATTTTTTCCTATTTCATGCTTGACTTAGCTTGGTTTTCGACATAAAGTGCATAAAAGTGGAGTAAAGTGTATTTTTGTGGGATTAAGTAGTGTTTTACGGTGAAATAGCATTAAATTTAGACGTTAAAGGCCGGTTGGCGATACCATCGATGTATCGCGAACCGATTTCTGACGCCTGTAATAACCGATTGGTGCTCACCTATAATGCTTATGAAAACGACTCATTGTGGTTGTATCCTGAGCAGGAGTGGGAAAAGGTTAGGGATGCAGTGATGTCACTGAGTACTTTCGATCCCATGCATCGAGCTCTACAAAGGAGATTGGTTGGTAGCGCCTTTCATGTTGTGCCTGATAAAGGCTCAAGAATACTTTTGCCAATTACATTAAGACAGGTGGCTTCAATGGAGAAACGCGTAGTGATGTTGGGTTTAGGTAGTAAGTTTGAGATCTGGAACGAGGATGCGTTACAGAAAACCAGACATCAAGTGCCGGCCATGAATGGCGAAGTTTCTGAAGCCATGAAATCATTGGTGTTGTGATGGGACAAGCATTACACCAAACCGTTCTACTTAATCAAGCAGTGGAAGGCCTCGCTGTGAAATCTGATGGACTCTACTTGGATGCTACATTTGGGCGTGGCGGTCACAGCCGTTTGATACTCTCAAAATTAGGCCCAGAAGGTAAATTGGCAGTCATCGACTACGACCCTGAAGCTATTTTGGTGGCACAACAATTGCAGTCTGAAGATGATCGTTTGACGATTCATCAAGGTGGGTTTGAACAAGTATTCATTGAATTGATTGAATCAGGAATGGAATTCGATGGTGTTTTATTTGATTTTGGTGTTTCTTCACCACAAATCGATCAAGCAGAGCGGGGATTTAGTTTTCAGCGCAATGGTCCATTGGATATGCGCATGGATAATTCAGCAGGTATGACAGCTGCTGATTGGGTTAATTCAGCTTCTGCCGATGAAATGAAGCGTGTTTTTTGGCGTTATGGAGAAGAAAAAAATTCCGGCAGGATTGCCAGAGAAATTGTTAGCGCCCGAGCAGAAGCAAGAATCACAACAACTTTTGAATTGGTTGATGTCATTAAAAGAGTCAATCGACCCAGTTATAAAGATAAAAAAAATCCAGCAACACGCGTGTTTCAAGCCATCAGAATATTTATCAATGATGAGTTGGGACAAGTTGAGCGTGTAATGCCGTTGTCATTAAAGTTGTTAAATACTGGTGGCAGACTGGTGGTTATTAGTTTTCATTCTTTGGAAGATCGTTTGGTTAAGCGTTTTATGCGGACTTTATCCAAGCCAGCAAAAGTGGATCGAAGAATGCCTGTTATTCCTGCAAATGCACAACAGCCCACATTGAAGTTGCTTGGTAAGCCAACTAAAGCTGTTGATCATGATGACAACATCAGAGCACGAAGCGCAATTATGCGGGTGGCAGAAAAATTATGAACATGCATAACATGCTGACTTTGTTACTGACATTTATTTTGGTTGCTGTTTTGGTGAGCTATGTTTACAAGCAGAACGAAACCAGAAAGTTGTTTGCAGCCACACAAACAATTGAAAAAGACATGTTGGAATTAAATGCAGAATATGCCCGTTTGCAAATAGAAAAATCAACTTTGGTTTCTAACAACCGCATTGAGCAAGTAGCACGTGAACAATTAAACATGAAACTGCCAGATGATGAACAGGTTATGGTCATAATTAGATGAGAAAATCGCAGCACAAACAAGTCAATATCAGCTTAAGAATAGCCATTGTGATGGCTTTTTTGCTGTGTTGCTTTGTGGTGGTGGTTGTTCGTGCATTTTCCATTCAAGTTAAAGGTGCCGAGTTTTATCAGACTCAAGGTGAGAAACGACATGTGCGAGAAGTTGAAATCCCTGTTTCACGCGGATCTATATATGATCGCAACAATGAACCTTTGGCTCTTAGTACAGCCATGGTGTCGGTGGGGATTGTGCCAGGACAACTGTTAGATCAATTCAGCAAAGTAGAGCAATTGGCAGAAGTGTTGGATCTGGATGCAGAGGAACTAAAACAAATCATTACATCCAGAAGAGATCGACAATTCCTGTTCATTAAGCGGCGAATTACGCCCATGCTTGCTGACTCAGTTAAGGCATTAAATATGAAAGGTGTGGAATTCAGAACGGAGTTTAAACGATTTTATCCGGCAGGAGAAATATTGGCCAATGTGGTTGGTTTTACAGATGTAGAAGATGTGGGTCAAGAAGGCTTGGAGCGGACCTATGATAATTGGCTGTCTGGGACTTCAGGTAAGAAAACGGTGGTTAAGGATTTGTTGGGGCAAGTTGTGGCGGATATAGACATTGATGAGTTGGTGGCTGCTAAACCCGGCAAGGAATTGCATTTAAGTATTGATCGCAGGTTGCAATATGCCGCTTATTTAGGACTTAAGAAAGCCGTGTATCAGCACCGCGCCACCTCTGGGTCTGCAGTGGTACTGGATGTGAAAACGGGTGAGATTTTGGCCATGGTTAATCAGCCATCATTTAATCCTAATGGCAGCAAAGAGTCCAATGATGGCCTGCGTAACCGGTCTGTGACAGACATTTATGAGCCTGGTTCTGTGATGAAGCCTTTTGCTGTGGTTGCTGCCTTGGAAAGTGCTGAATACAGCCCTGATTCAATAGTAAACACTTCCCCTGGCGAGTATGAAGTTGATGGCTTTGTGATTCATGATTTTCGAGATTATGGTGAATTAAGTTTGGTCGACATTTTAGTTAAATCAAGCAATATAGGCGTGGCTAAACTGGTACTTGGGCTTGGAAAAGAACATCTTTGGGATGTGTACAATCGTTTCGGATTTGGTCAATCATCAGGCAGTGGCTTTATGGGTGAATCGGCTGGTTACTTG
>JBPOFV010000072.1:0-8488 GCA_051252335.1 Marinicella sp.
GTCCCAACCTGAATTATTTTTGCTGTATTTGAATCGATCATGAAGACGATTAGCTCTGCCTTGCCAAAATTCATAGGACTCAGGAATAATGCGATAACCACCCCAATTATCAGGCAAGGGAATTTGGCCCTCGCTGAATTTTTCTTTGATCTGACTCATCATATTTTTTAAAACTGTGCGGCCAGATATGATTTGGCTTTGTTCAGAGACCCATGCACCAAGTTGTGAACCTCTAGGACGAGAGGCAAAATACTTGAATGATTCCATTTTTGAAATTCGCTCAACATTGCCGGTGATTCTGACTTGGCGTTCAAGATCTAACCAAGGGAATAAGATAGCAGCTTTGGGATTGGCCTCAATTTCCTTGGCTTTAGCACTGTTATAGTTGGTAAAAAAAACAAACCCTTTGGCATCGAATATTTTTAATAGCACAGTTCTGACTTGAGGCATTCCGTCAGCACGAACTGTCGCAATACTCATGGCATTGACCTCCTTCATTGCTGCAGATCGCGCTTGTTCAAACCACATTTCAAATTGCTGTAAAGGATCAGCACACAACGCATTTCGACTCAGCCCATTTTGAGTATATTCTTTTCTGATATCACCAATGTCCATAATATTCCTAATCTTTTTTTATTTGGTTTTTCGCCAATAGTAAATTCCGATCATGATTAACAACAACGGAACCATGATCAACATGATGGCTGAAAACCAAAGGATTTCACTCTTTCTGTAATGAAGTTGCGCTTGATTTGTTCCAATAGTCGGCAAATCAATGCGATCATCGTGATGCAATAACCAATCAACCAATCGAAATGACATTTCTAAATTACCACCACTGTACAGAAATGCATTGGATAAAAAATCACTGTCACCAATAACCATCAATCGACTTTCGCCCACTTCTTGAATGGCAGCCAGTGTTTGATTTTGTTCATTCAACCATATAGGTGTATTGGCTGTATCAAATGGCATCACGTCAACCAAATCCAGTGGTCGATCAAATGCTTGATTAATTGGATGCTTTGGGAAATCTTTAACTATCAGATGACCTGCATGAAAGGCTGAAGTTCGCATCACATCGAACATCAAAGACAAGGCAGGTTGTTTATCTGCGGTTTGTGGATCAGCAAGCCACAACAAACTGATGCCTCGACTTATCTGCGTCTCCAACCAATTAAACTGATCAACTGTTAAATTATTTGCAGGAGAAGTAAGCACAATCACTTTGGCTTGCTTTGGCAATTCCAACCTGCGATTCCAAGACAAAACAATCGAATGATAATTAGCTACTTTTAATGATTTGACCCAATCCGACATGCCATTGGGCTGATCTCCATCAAATGATCGACTACTCATCTCCTCAAGAAACACCATCCATTGATCGGCAGGCTGACTCAATCTTTTTAATCCATTAAAAAAAGCTTCATATGATAAAGTAGTCAGATGAAATGATTGCTCATCAACATGTACCACCATTTCACCTTGCTTATTGATTTGGTGTTGTTGAACCAATTCAGGATTTTGATTGATGTCGATATAATTGATTTCAACATAAGGGATCGATTGCACCAATGGTTGGAGAAAATTGTCTACCAAGTTTGCTGCTGGTGAGTTTGGGAGCGCAAAGATATCAACCGCTACATTCTCTTGTTGCTGTAATACTTGTTGAGCAGAAACCGGTAATAAATCTATATAACTGTTTTGTGAACGCCAACTAGGAACAAATCGTGCAGAAACAAAAATCAACGAAAGCCAGATCAAGATTAGCAAAGTATTTTTCACTGTTTCCGCCTCACAGTTTTGCTCTTAAGTTCTTAATTTGCTGAGCAGTTAATAGCATAAAAAGTCCAGACCCCAAGATAAAGTAGACCAACGAACTCAAGTTTATTTCAGCCTCACAAAACCATTTCAAATGTATAACTGGAGACAATAAATGCAACCAATTCAAACCATACTCTTTACTAACAACATCACCACCTAACATCCACAACAAAACAAAAATGACCACATTCAACAGTACTGCAGCACCCGTAGATTGACAGTAACTTGAAAGTAGTTGACCTAATGACATCAACCAAACTGAAAATAACATCAGGCCCAATGAACCCATCACCACTTGCGGCCAATTGAGCTCCCCCCCAGTTGATAACAATAAAGTAACCAGTGTTATTTGCAATGCCATGAACAACAACATGACTAATTGAGCTCTGAACTTAGCAAATACGACATGTAAATAATTTGACTGATTGATCATCAAATACCATAAAGTGCGTTGAGATCTTTCTTGGGCAAAAGAATACCCCGCTGTTAATGCCAATAATACCATCATCATTTTTGCCAATGTTAATGCAAAAGGCACCCACAATGAGGCCGTAATATTGGGCGGGTTGGGTAAAGCTGTAAAACTGACCTGCAAGGTATTATAGCGATCAATCATTTGCCAGAAAATCCATGCCATCATAAAACTCACAACAGCCAGAACCAACCAAATAAATGGTGATCTCCAAAAACTTTTGATGTCTTTAACTGTGATGTTCATGCAAGTGCCGTTGATTCATGATCTGATTGTATGGCCAGTTGATATATATCATGGAAGTCCTGTTGATTTCGATAAGGCGCTGAATGAATAACCCGCCCTTGATGCATGACCACCACCCAATCTGCCATTTCTTGTGCTTCGTGCATAATATGGGTTGCCATGACGATACATTTACTTACTTTCCATTGGTTAATTTGTGATTTAAATACCGCCACAACTTCTGGGTCCATACCATTCATGGGCTCATCCAACAACAACAAGTCTGCTTCAGACACCATTAACTGGGCAAGTGACAGCCGCTGCCGGTATCCCAAGGATAAATGTTTAGTCAGCTTGCTTGCTACAGGGTTTAATTTCCAATGTTCAATGGCAGAATTCACAACTTGGTCCACGTGATTTTTTTGATTCAAATTTGCAACCATTTTCAGCTGTTCTGTGACGGTTAATTGCGGATAAAAGGCTGCCGGCTCAGGCATCAAAAAAACATCATTTAATCGACCCATTTCAATGGATCCAGAATCAACTTGACTGACACCAGCCAAGACACTCAGCAAGGTTGATTTACCAGCACCATTAGCCCCTAACAGAACCACCACGCCTGGCACAGGAAATTCTGCACTTACATGTTGCAATATGACCTGCTTGGAACGGCTTAAATGTAATTTGTTTAATTTCATGCAGTTTTATTATTAATAATGTCAGTTATCCCACAAAACCAAAAATTTTGATATTTATATATGCCTTATCTATGTAACTTGAGTTCATGTTTTTTTTATCCTTTGTGAAACAAAAACCAAACCCTATTATTGATCCTGTATTTAAACCAAATTATCAGGCTTAAATCAGGATCTCATAAAAGTAAGCTGTTTTATCTGGCTATTGTAAAATTTATTTATTATAGTGAGCATTTCTTATAATACAAACCACTATTTATGTATCCGATTTTAGATTTCCTTGAAACTGGCTTATTGAATTTTTCTGCTTGGCAAATTGTCTTATATACATTCATTGTAGTACAGATCACATTATCAGGTGTTAGCTTATATTTACACCGTGAACAAACTCATCGTGGCATTCAAATGAATCCTGTTATCCAACACTTTTACCGTTTTTGGATTTGGTTCACCACGGGCATGTTAACCAAAGAATGGGTTGCCATACATCGCAAGCACCATGCTTTTTGCGAAACAGAAGATGACCCTCATAGCCCACAAATTCATGGTATCAAGAAAGTCCTGTTCCATGGTGTAACACTTTATACCAAAGAAAGAAAAAACCAAGAAACCTTAGAGAAATATGGTACAGGAACTCCTGATGATTGGATAGAGCGCAACATTTACACTCGATTTCATTATTTAGGCATTGTTTTGTTAGCCTTCCTCAATATTGCCTTATTTGGTGTTATTGGTTTATTGATTTTTGCCATACAACTGATTTGGATACCGTTTTTTGCTGCAGGTGTGATCAATGGGATCGGACATTTTATCGGTTATAGGAATTACCGCACTGATGATTGCTCAAGAAACATCACTAAGTTTGGTTTTTTTGTCTTTGGAGAAGAGCTGCATAATAACCACCATGCCTTCCCTTCATCATGTAAATTTGCCCATAAAAAAGGTGAACACGACATCGGCTGGTACATCATTAAATTAATGAACAAAATGGGCTTATGTACAATCAAGAAAGTGGTCCCTGATTTGTATGTGGATGAAAACAATCAAGAATTCGATGGAGATACAGTTAAAGCCATCTTGACGCATAAGTTTAATGTGCTACAGGTCTATATCAAAGATGTGATCAAACCTAACCTCAGTGCTGAATATCAAAATGCTTCAAAATCCATTCAAAAAAAGGTGAAAAAATACACCACAGCATTGTCTTTAGATCCACAGTTTTTAAAAGCTGACTTTAAATCTAAATTCGCACATTATTTTGACGACAGCCAGTCTTTAAATAAGTTACTGGCTTATAAAGAAGAGTTACAAGCCATTTGGGATAACAACAGCCGATCAGTGGATGAAATGATTGCTGAATTCAAAGCATGGTGTAAGCGTGCGGATGCCAGCGGCAATCGACTGTTGCAAGAATTTGCTGCGACTTTACAAAACTACAAACTCAACACTTTCAGTCCAGGCTGAATTGAAGTTAAATCATTTTAGACCAAGTCAATAAAATATGACTTGGTCTAAAAAGCTATATTCACTAAAACCAAATCATGATCAGAAGATGCAAATGGATCTTTCTGATAAAAACCTGCTGGCTTATCAACCAATTCACTTAAAGGTTCTGTGTCGTAACTAAAATCCTTGATTGAAATAGAATTTATGTGCCATTGTGTTAACCCAGTACTGACTGCTTTGGCAGCTTGGTTAGCCAATACATAATCCAAAGAACCAACCGTGCCTCGATAACTTGTCGTCCAGTTTTCCGCATCTAAATAATAATCTGCCAAATTGTAAAACCCTTGATCCTTTAGCACCACCATGGGGTCTTCCTGTTGGTAAGAATTAAAATCACCAACCAGAAATGTTGCCTTTACACCTTGGCCTGTCGGATCTTTTGACAACCATGTGGCGACTTGTTGTGCCACTTGCACACGGGTTGCATTGTAGCAACCTTGTCCATCTTTCTGATCTAAAAAGATGCCTTCGGCATCACGACAACTTTTGGATTTAAAATGTACAGTAGCGAGGTTGAATGAGTGGTTATTATTATCGGTAAAAGTTTGTGCCACCACAATCCGATTTTTATTTTCTAAGAATTCTGCATCGGCAGCTTGATTCAATAATGCAAATTGCCCCATTGGTTCCACTTGATCAGCTTGATAGATAATCCCCACTTTAATCACATCTTCACCTAGCAATCCTGTATCAATGTATGCCCAGTTTTTATTCTCTGTCGAGTCATTCAAGGCCGTAACCAAGGACTCAATTGATTGGGTGGCATTGTTCTCAAGTTCCTGTATCCCGAGCACTGAAGCACCCGATGTGTTAATCACAGCAACTAATTTATCAAGTTGACGCTTAAATTCTTCTTCAGAATCTGCCCCACGACAGCCAAAATTTTTCAATGGGCCACAAATGTCTTCACCTTGGTCTATGGTGGTGAAAAAGTTTTCCACATTAAATGTACCAACCCTGAGTTGACTGTTAGCTAACATCGGCTTGGTTTGCTTAGACGTTTTTTGCTTTTCAAGCTGTAGGGGTTCAGTTGGTTGAAGTTTATATTTACCAAAACTGAAATGCATGACCCCTGTGGTTTGTATGGATTGTCCTACTTGTATAGGGTTTTCAGCACTGACCGATTTACTTGCATCACTGCCTTGATTGAACGGCTGAGCATACTCAGATAATCGGCCATCATCTATCACCAACTGATCTTTTTTATTTAATTTTACATGCTGCTTAACTTGGGGCCCAGGGCGGTGGATAGCCGTTGGGCTGAACAACATCTTGGAAGAAACGATTAATTCACCATATTTTAAATATTGATAGATATCAGTGATGATATAAGGTTTTGCAAACGTAATTCGCATCCCTTCATAACGCTCTAAATCAGTATTTCCTAAGGGTAATTCGAGCGCCACTGGGGCTGGCAATTGATGATTCGATTGACATACTTTTGTTTGTTCAACTTGACTGATTTGTGTGACTTTAAATTGTTCAGTTACCTGCCCTCTTAGCACCAATAAATCGCCCGACTTGATGGCCAGGTTTGGATCAATGTCATGAATAAAAAGGCCCTCAGAGGAGTTATCAGGTGCATCAGCGTTAACATTTTGAATAAAATATCCATTCAGTTTATCTTTTCCTCTGAAATCTCCTGTTACCACTCCCTTTACCCAGACATGTTGACCCACCAACGGACTGATTGACTCATGACCTTGAATGGTACTGATAGGTGTGGTCTTTAAGTCACATTGTGCCGTCTTAGAAATAACAGGCAAAGCTGAAATTGTAAAAACTAAAGTAAGGAAGTATTTCATTGGTTACTGCCTGAAAAAAAACACTTATATTAACATGACATGTCAAAGAATTAATTCAATAATAATTGAACAAAAAAAAACCCAGAACAAGAATCTGGGTTAATGGGGGAATTAAGATCCGAAGATCTTTGAAAAAAATAAACGTAATTAATAAATCACTTTTTTCTGCACACTAAATGCATGAATATAATTGTAGCATTACAAGCCACAGCCAATTGTTAACCACTGTAAAATCTGTAAGTATCATATTTAACACCGGCTACATCTGGTATAGTGTGCAACACTTAAGGAGATCACAGTCTATGAACCAATCTCTGTATAACGATAAATTCTCATTGTTATACTTATAAAATGAAGGGTTCACTTTTGATTCCCTTAACTACTAAGCATATTAAATTTCGGAGGAAAATTATGAATACATTTAAAACATTATTGATCAGTTGTATTGCGTTAATTGGTTTAACAGCATGTGGTGATGATGCAGCAAAAACTGACAAATCAGCCATGGAGAAAGCCAAAACTGAAGTTCAAGAAGTGGCCAAGAAGACTGCTGAAAAAGCGGATCAAGCAGCCGAAGCTGTTTCTGATGCTGCCAAAGATGCCACAGAAGCTGTTTCAGATGCGGCATCTGATGCAACCGACATTGTAAAAGATGGTTTTGAAGAAGGCAAAGAAGCTGCCGGAGACATGACTGATGCTGCAGTCGATAAGGCCGCAGAAATGGTTGATGAAGCTAAAGATCAAGCTGCAGATATGGTAGATGCCGCAAAAGATCAAGCCGGAGACTTGGTAGACAGTGCCAAAGATCAGGCTGGTGAAATGGTCGAAGATGCAAAAGATAAAGCAGAAGAAGCCATAGAAACAGCTAAAGATAAAGCTGAGGAAGTTACTGAAGATGATGGCGATGATACTTAATTAACCGTTAACTGACTAAACATAACCGCCAGTTTAACGATTGGCGGTTTTTTTATGCCTGAATAACATCAGACAACATTCATGGTGTGAAGGAATAATAATTATTATTCAACATTCTAGCTATTCAACCGATGCTGCTTATGTCAAAATACCTGTAATTCAGTGGAACTGTATATGAACTTACCTTTATTTATTGGACTTAGATACACCAAAGCCAAACGAAAAAATCATTTTATTTCATTCATATCATTGATCTCAATGGCCGGTATTGCATTGGGTGTTATGACAGTGATTGTGGTTATTTCTGTCATGAACGGTTTTAACAAGGAATTCCAACAACGCATGCTCAGCACAGTTTCACATGCCACCATCTCAGCTTTCAAAGGCGAGCATTTAGATGACTGGCAAAATGCCATAGATCAAGTCACCAGCAATCCTCAAGTTTTGGGCGCAGCGCCATATATTCGAACTGAAGGCATGCTACAGGGATTTCGGACAGAAGGCGCATTGATTCAAGGCGTATTACCTGAATTAGAATCCCAAGTCACTGAATTTCAAGATGCCATGAGGTACGGTGTCTTAGATGACTTACAAAGTGGGGAATTTAATATCATACTCGGTATCGATTTGGCGGCACATTTAGGTGTAGGACCTGGAGAAACAGTTACACTTTATGTGCCAGAATTCAGAACCACGGCTGCGGGTGTGACCCCCAGATTGAAGCGTTTCACCGTTTCCGGGATTTTTGAAGTAGGTATGTACGAATATGATTTCAAACTGGCTTTGATACACATGGATGATGCCAGAAAATTATTGCGCATTCCCTCGGGTTCTGCCGAAGGTGTGAGAATTAAAGTCGACGACCTTATGCAAGCCCCTCAAATCGCTCGTGACCTGGGCCCGCAGCTAGAAGGATTTTATCGAATCCGAGATTGGACCCAAGAGCATGTCAATTTTTTCAAAGCCACTCGGACTGAAAGAATTGTGATGTTTATCATCTTATCTATGATCGTGGCTGTTGCTGCCTTTAATATATTATCTACCTT
>JBPOFV010000073.1:0-8420 GCA_051252335.1 Marinicella sp.
CCTTGGTAGCGAACCACTGCATCGGCTCTTTCAGTTAATAAGTCGACAATTTTTCCCTTGCCTTCATCTCCCCACTGGGTACCTAAAACAACTACAGATTTTTTCATGACTGAATGTAATTAAATGTAAGGGCGCCAACCACCATCAGGGTGGCGCCAAAAATGCGCAAATGTTTATCTTCCATTTGCACCAGTTGTAATAATAACTCTTTCCAAGCTTTAGGCGCGATGAAGGGCATGATGCCTTCAACAATCATGACCAAAGCTATGGCCGCAATAATTGGGTGTTCAATCAATTATTATCTTGAGTTTTAAAATATCTAAAGAACTCAGAGTTTGGATCAAGCACCAAAACATTACCAGCGCCTGCGGTAAAACTTTTTTGATAGGCCTCTAAGCTTCGAACAAAAGCATAAAACTCAGGGTTCTTATTATGACTCAAGGCAAATAATTTAGTCGCATCGGCATCTCCTTCACCACGTATAACAGCGGCTTTTTGATCTGCGTCAGCCAACATGATTTGAACTTGCTTATCGGTATTGGCAACGATGTTAATAGATTCTTTGCGGCCATTAGAACGATGTTCTGCCGCTTCGGCTAACCTTTCAGAGCGCATGCGTCCATACACAGATTCATTGACAGATTGGTCTAAGTTGATTTGCTTGATTCTTACATCAACAATTTCAACCCCATAATCTTCAGCACGTTGTTTGGTTTGGCTGCGAAGTGTTTCCATCAGTTCAACTCTTTGGGTAGATATGGCTTGATCTAAAGTTCGAACAGAAAATTCTTCTTGGACGGCATTCTTGATTACACCACTTAAGTTGGCGTTGGCTTTGGTAATGAGACCGCCATTTGAAGTATAAAATGTTTTCACATCTTTGATGCGCCATTTTACAAAATAATCTACCATCAGGTATTCATTGTCGGTATTAAAAACCCTTTCAGGCGCGTTATCCAAGGTTTGAATACGGCTGTCGAATTTTACAATGTTGTTGACCACGGGCATTTTGAAATGTAAGCCTGGCTCATAGCCAGCTTGAACCACTTCACCAAAGCGCAGTTTAACGGCGGTTTCTTTTTCATCAATTGTAAATAAAAAGAAACTGGATAGGATGGCTATAACCAATAGACCGAATATCAAAGCAATGAGTTTATTCATGATTATCTCCCCCTTCCGCGACGCGTGTTTCTGGTATCAGAATTGGTTGTGTTATTAGGTTGCATCATACCGGGTGTTACGACTGTAGTACCCAGATCCAACGGTGATTTATCAGTTTTTTGCGGTTGATTCTTCATCAACTGATCTAAAGGTAAGTACATCATGCTGTTGCCTGCTTCTTGATCCATAACAACTTTGGAAGTGTCACCTAAGACAATTTCCATGGTTTCTAAATACAGTCGTTGTCTGGTCACATCTGGTGCCAACTCATACTGTGTACGTAACAAATCAAAGCGATCCGCTTTACCTTTGGCTTCTGCGATGATTGATTCTTTATATGCTTCGGCTTCTTGAATGATTTTCAACACCTTACCTTCGGCTTCTGGAATTCTTCCTTTGGCATATTGATTGGCTTGGTTAATGAACGTTTTGTGATCCTCTCTGGCTTTAACCACATCATCAAAAGCTTCTTTAACATTGATTGGTGGATGGACTTCGGTGATATTAACCTGCCTGATTTGAATACCGGTTTTGTAATCATTCAGCATGTTTTGAATTTCAGCAATGGCTTGTTGATTGACGGCATTTCTATTTTCGTTGATGATGTGGTCAAGTGTGCTGGTTCCGGCCACTTGGCGCATCACACTTTCAGCCACTTGTTTTACGGTATTTTGTGGGCTGGCTACACTGAACAAGTAATCATTAACTTTTTCTTCATCAATTCGATATTGAATAGAATAATCAATTTCAATCAGGTTTTTATCTTCGGTTAACATTTGTCCAGAATTGTTTTCTTGACGTATGGTATCGACATTAACCTTATAAACAGTGGCAAAAGGCCTGGGTAAGGTAAACCTTAAACCTGGTTGCATGGTATGCGAATATTTTCCAAAGACCAAAACCACGCCACGTTCAGCTTGTTCGATTTTATAAACTGCACTCCACAGGGCCATCCCTATCAGTGCAATCAACAGCAACAAAACAGGAAATTGATTTTGTTTGGTGTTGCCTCCAGATGATCCACTCATTCCAAAAGTGCGTTTAATTGATTTTATAAGATCACTCAAAATTTGATCAAACTCAGGTGGCTTATCACCTCCCGGTCGATTGTTGTTGGGCTTCTTGCCGCCCGAATTTTGATTGCCAGGTTCATTCCAAGGCATACATATTCTCCAGTTGTTTTACCAGTCTTGTGGGTTGTCTTCTGTTTCGACTTCATTGGCCGCCAATAAGGTTCTGACAAAATCAGCATTATCGTCATGACCTTTAGATAATTGTCGCCACTTTTCTAAAGGTAATTCTACCTTAATTTGCCAATCACCTGAATCATCTATCTGCTCATTTCTTATGGCTTCTAGCTGATAAAAACGAGCACGCAGCTGAGCCAAACGCATTGGCAAGGCAAATTCAAAGGTTAAATGGGTACGATGTAAGCGTTCTTCAATGGTTTTTAGTAATAAATCAATACCCAAGTTTTTATGGGCTGAAATCCAAACTTTGTCATGGGCACCAGCTTGACCCACTTGTCGTTGTGGATTGGCGCCAGATTGATCTATTTTATTGAAGATTTCGATCACCGGAATCTTTTCAATTTTAAGCTCATCCAAGACCTTATAAACTTCAGCCATGTGATCACGATGTTCAGGGTTGTTGTCATCAATAACATGCAACAATACATCCGCATCCAAAGCTTCTTGTAGGGTGGCACGAAAGGCAGCAACCAGCTCATGCGGCAAATCTCGAACAAAGCCCACAGTGTCACTGATCACAGCTTGGCTGCCCGGTATGGCGGTGAATTGTCGGACCGTCGGGTCTAAGGTGGCGAATAACTGATCCTTGGCATAGACATTGGCATCGGTTATTAAATTAAACAGTGTCGATTTCCCCGCATTGGTGTAGCCAACCAAGGCCATCATTTGAGTGCCAGATTTTTTTCTTTGTTTTCGCCCCTGTTCACGTTGGCGCATCACTTTGTCGAGTTTAGCATTCAATGATTTCACTCGTGCATTGAGCAAACGTCTGTCAGTTTCTAATTGCGTTTCACCCGGTCCACGCATTCCGATACCACCTTTTTGACGTTCCAGATGAGTCCATCCACGCACCAAACGCGTCGACATGTGTTTCAGTTGAGCCAATTCGACTTGAAGTTGTCCTTCATAGGAGCGTGCTCTTTGTGAAAAAATATCTAATATTAAGGTTCTTCGGTCTAAGACCCTGGCTTTAACCAGGGCTTCCAGGTTTCTTTCTTGAATGGGGCTTAATGCAGCATCTACAATCACCACATCGGCTTCATGAATGTGTACGGCATCAGCCAATTCTTGCGCCTTTCCTGAGCCAATATAATATTTGGCATCAACCGTTTGTCTGCTGCTGGTAATGACTTCAAAAATTTCCGCGCCGGCGGTGGTTACCAATTCCCTGAACTCCATGATACGATCAGGTTGTTCGGCACGTTGTGACCTTTGCATCGGTGTGGGGCACAATAAGACGGCTCGGTCGCCGCGTTCGGATCTCTCAAACATCAGGAGAGCCTCGTTTCCCTTCTTTTCTCGTACCTCGAAAAACCGGCTGCACTGGCAACGTTAAATAGGTATGAGGTTGTTTTTGGTTAAATATCACGTAGTTGTGGGCTCAATAAAAAAAGCAGCTTCTGATGTTGAAGCTGCTTGTATTAGGTGGTTGTAGTTGGTTGGTTTTCAGTCGTCTTCATCCTGTTGGATTTTATAGGTACTGACATTTTTAGCTGGAACTATGGTTGAAATGGCGTGCTTATAAACCAACTGGTTGGTGGTATTATTCAAAACAATGACAAACTGATCGAAAGACTCAACGGTTCCTTGTAATTTAATTCCATTCATTAAAAATACAGATACTGGAATGCGGTCTTTACGTAACGCGTTTAAAAAAGGATCTTGCAAAGTTTGTGATTTAGACATGATGGTTACCTTACTCATTATTATTATTTATCGTATATTAACATAAGGTATCAGTATTTAGAAAAAACTCGTGCTTTAGAGCCATGTCATTTTCCCTGTTGTTTGGCATATTCTTCGGCTTCCATATAAATGTAATCCGTATAGATGCCATCAACGCCTTGTGTTTTTAACTCCTTGAATTGCTCGATATCATTGATCGTTTGAATATAAACGAAGATGTCATGATCAATCGTGGTTTGTAATAAAGCAGCAAAATCTTTTTGCGCCAGCTTCATGGCAAGAGCAAATAATTCTGCATCTTTAATAAAGGTTTTGATTTCGACCGTAGGAATACGAACTTTGTACAAAGAATAAACCACTCTTTGATAACCCATGGCTTTCACTTCAGGGTATTCGTCAGGGTGGAAGACCTGCGCCACAAATTGCTGGTTGGCTGCAGGATACAGGGCCAGTATCTGTTTCAGTCCTGCGATGTTGTTGTCTTTGATGTCAGCAAGCACGATGGCATCAGGATGTGCTCTTAACCATTCAATTAACGATTTCAGCGTCATTTGAGTGTGTCTTTCATACATAGGTAGGGCTAAAAACGCTTGTTCAGTGGGAATGTTTTCAGCAACCGGGCCAAACAGTTTTTGATAAGACTTTTTCCAGTCATGAATCAAAACCAACTGATCATCTGAAGTCCAACTGAAATCAAGTTCGAAATATCGATGGCCCAAAGCATAATTGTGCTCAATGGCTTCCAGAGAGTTCATATAAGTTAAGCCATTGATGCCACCACCAGCATGCGCAATTAATGCAGGCTGTTCGCCTTGTCCTTTTTGCTTTAAAAAAAAATAACCCAGCCACAGTGCAGAAAGAGCAACCAGCAATAAACTGAATTTTTTTAACACAAGTGTGGATCAGTAATTGATGTCATTTTTGGCGCTGACCAAGACCACTTCGCTGATTCCATTCATGGCAGAAATGGACTGAATGAAGTCATTGACATCGACATCTTCTTTCAAAGATAAATCATAGGTTAAATGCAAACGGTCACCATCTCCTGATGGCTCCATGTGCAACAGGGCATTGTTTTCAGAATGTTTGTTGATGAAATTGACATATTGCTCATCTGCATTGGCTGACTTGGCATAGAAAAAACGCAGCATGAAATCGCTGGATCTTTGTAAGCCGAAGTTGAATTTATATAAGACCCATGCAATGGCGCTTAAAAACAAAGTGGCATATAAAGCAATGAAATAATTGGCAGTGCCGGCAGCCATGCCGACCGCCAGAGCCATGAATACATAGGCGGTGTCTTTGGTGTCTTTTACTACTGTTCTGAAACGAATGATGCTTAAAGCCCCAACCAAGGCAAAGGCTCGAGTCAATGAATTCCCTATCACCATCATGACGAAACCAATGATGATGGTTAAGAAAATCAGGGTCAACACAAAAGACTGAGAATAGGACAAGCCTTGATGGGTTTTTTTGTAAGTGAACGCAATGATGAGGCTCAGTATAAATGCCACCATGCTGTTGAGCATGACTTCTATAATTGAGCTGTTAAATCCAGTGCTAAAAGCTTCAATGAGTTGTTTTTCCATAGTAATCCTATTAGTCTTCTAAGTTGCTTATTAAGTCGGTGCTTTCCATGCCTGTACAATATTTTGATATGGACAGACGGGTCAGCTGGTATTTTATCATGATGCGATGAAACCATGGAGGCACATGTTTTCTGAATTTAACCTCCATTATGGTGTAGCCATCAATCAATTTTCTGCGGTGGTAATCAGTGCTTGGAAATAATTGATTGGTTTGAGTACCAAAGAGCTCACCATCAAAGGTGATTCTGAACTCATAATCAAATTTGCTCTGATAAGCTCTTCTTTGGTAATCAATTAACATCACCGGTTGAATTTGTTTCTTATATCGGTCATAAACAAACTGGTCATAGACCGGGTTGTTCTGGTTGTTATCAATTTGATTCACTAATGCAAACATGTCAGTTGGACAAGGCGTTTGGTGTTGGATGCTACTGCGGTGTTTATAAACAAAATTATTAAACCGTCCCTTCAGTTCTAACATGATGGGCACATTGGCCTGGTAATGATCGGTATAGGTTCTGATTCTGAATTTTTGCCGGTGCATCAAACCATCAGTTTTTTCGTAATAAAAGGAATAATTGGGGTCATCAAAATATAAGCTGCGAACCAAGTATTTTTGATTGGGTCGGTTTTCAACAAAAGGGTCCAGTTGCATAAAATGACGCAGCTCAGATTCAACCTGATCTTTGATGTGGTCATTCAAGATATATTTGAATTCATAGCGCAGAAAATGCTCTTTAATGGCTTCCATTCATGGCTCCTTGAATTGTTGATGGATCGAAGTTTTTAAAAAACTCACCTTTTAATTGGTGCTCAATTCGTTCCTCTTGACTGATGGTGATCTTGTTTTTGTTTTGATCCTTGCGGCTGATATTTGAGGCGTCATCGATGTCGCAGTTATTTAAGGTTATCGTTGATTTTTTCCCCACAGTGGCATGTTCTATATTTCGTTCTAAATGACAGTTTTCTAAAGTGATTTGCCCGCCTTCGCTGTAACGCCAATTTTTATGATAAGCATCAACAGCAGTGTTGTTACCGATGAATGTTGTGTCATAAATATAGGCCAAAGAGGTGTCTTTGCTCTGCATGCCAATTTCACTGTCAATGATGGTGTTGTTATAGGCCAATAACTGACTGCCTTCACCAATTGAAATGCCTTTGTCGGCAGAATTACTGAATTGGGTGTTATAGACTATGGCATCTGAAGTCATCAGGTCAATGGAGTCATTGCCACTGTCAATGAATTGGCTGTCGGCAATGATCACTTGTGAAATGTCAGCATCCAAGGCATCGGCCAAAGAACGAACAAATTTAGAATGCCTGAATTCCACTTCGCTGTATACCACATGTATCATGTCATCGGTGCGTTTGCTGTCATAAAAACCACAGTGTTCAAACTTGATGTCTTTGACATTGTGAACAGAGAGCATGGCTGTGTATTCATACAAGTCACCTTTGTCGCCACTGCCGCCCAGAAAGTCGCAATAAGCAAAGCGTGATCCATTGGCACCAGCATCTTTCACCACCACTGCATTCCAGGGTTCTTTGTCATTCAATGGTTTGAATGTGATGGGTTGTTCTGCTGTACCTATTGCAGTTACTTGACCATAAAATTTTAAGCTAACATCATTGTCAATAAAAAATGTTGTACCGGGTTCTATGGTTACATTTTGGTGGTAGACGGTGTCGGATTTGATTAAAACGTCACCACTAAGGAAAATGGGTTTGGAGGTTTTGGGTAAACTAATGATGTGATTAAAGTTATCATCAAAAGGAGAAATTGCAATGCTGTTTGAGCTTTGCAAAGTTAGTTTTTGGTTGGTCAAATTAGCAAATGATAAATTTATTTGATTTAACTGATTTGTATCTAAACCATGAATTTTAAAATCATATGTGGCTTTAGAATTTTCGGTTTTGAATCGATACCTACCTGGTTTGATGACACTGTTTGACATGAGATCAATGTTGATATAAATACCATCGTCTCTTTTCTCTAGAAAGTTTGTAATATTAACTTGAAGTTCTTTTCCATTTTGAAAATAGCTGACAAAAGCGCTATCTGAAGTTATTTCCTGGTTTGTTATCAACCCTATACCCTCAATCATTTTGCCACCGTCAACTTCAAGTCTAAACTCATTCTTACTCAGAATTTGATATTTAAAATGTTGAGGGTCTACCTGACCCAGAAAATGGTTTTCGATCAAATCTATTCGATACTTGACACGTTGGTAAAAAAAGTCAATTTGCTCTAATGCTTGTTCAACTGTGAAATATAAGCGACCCAAATTAAAAGAATATCCGTTCTGTCTTATCAAGGCTTCAGATTTTTGCATGGCTTGATCTAGTTCAGTGAGAAAATTTTGCTTATCATTTTGGTAAAACTTAAGTAAACTGCGAATTTTTAGTTTGTGAAATTCAAAGTTTTTATATAAATGGACTAAGAATTCTGAACTTGCAATATTAAGTTCATCCACAGACTTTCTAGACTGTAGCCAACCAACAGTGTCCCAAATAATAGGAAACATTTTTTCATAGTAGGCGTCATAGTAAAACATCCAGTTATGGGTTTCATCATGGTGCCCACTGCCAGTCACATCAATATAAGCCATCATTGAGGCAAAAGTTGATTTATCGACTAAATCATAGTTGGCAAATTCAAAGTCTTGAAATAAGCGATCCAATGGGATTTTGTTATCCTTGTCATAATGGTTGTTGTAAGCAGGCTTTTCCCAAA
>JBPOFV010000074.1:0-8378 GCA_051252335.1 Marinicella sp.
CTTCAGGAAGGTAAACCAGTCCCTTCATTAACACCCTTGCACTGCGACTCATGCTAACTTTTTGAGCTTTCCATTCGCTGTTGGATTGAATAACCTCAGCGCCTACTTTCAATGTACCTGATGGGTGTCCAAATCGAACTTGTGACCTCTCCCCTCCACCGGCTGCTATATTAACCAAAGTCCCGGGGATAGAAACTGCCGTAGCTATCGCTACGGCAGCTGTACCCATCATGGCATGATGCAGCAACCCCATAGACAATGCCCGTACATTCAAATCAATGTCGTCCTCAGCCACAGCTTTTCCACTGGATGATGTATAAGCTGCTGGTGGTGCCACAATAGCCACTTTGGGGGTATGTTGCCTGCTCTTGGCTTCTTCAACTGTTTTAATCAGACCCATTTTCACCGCACCATGGGCTCTGATGGTCTCAAACATCTTTAGTATATTGGGATCACTGTTGATATCGCTTTGTAACTCAGTACCCGTAAAATTTAAATCTTGAGCATTAATAAAAATGGTTGGAATACCTGCAGCAATCATGGTGGTTTTGAAAGTACCAACTCCTGGCACTTCTAAATCGTCTACCAATTGACCCGTAGGAAACATGGCTGTATCGCCCACAGGATCAACAAAGTCAATTTTCACTTCAGCAGCAGGAAAAGTCACACCGTCTAATTCAAAATCACCTGTTTCCTGTACGATTCCATTTGAAATAGGTACATGAGCAATGATGGTTTTTTTGATGTTGGCTTGCCAAATTCGCACCACAGCCACACCGTTTTCTGGGATCCGCGAAGATTCAACCAAGCCATTGCTGATGGCAAATGAACCAACAGCTGCAGTTAAATTACCACAGTTACCACTCCAGTCCACGAATGGTCGATCTATGGCCACTTGGCCGAATAAGTAATCAACATCGTGTTCAGGTTCATCACTTTTCGATAAAATGACAGTTTTACTCGTACTTGAAGTTGCACCGCCCATGCCATCGGTTTGTTTGCCATAAGGGTCGGGGCTGCCAATGACACGTAACAATAAGTTATCACGGTATGATCCAGCAATTTGAGCCGCTTCAGGTAAATCACTCAACTTAAAGAATACGCCTTTTGAAGTACCGCCACGCATATAAGTGGCTGGGATTTGAATTTGTGGTTTATGTGTCATGATTATTACCTATCAACTGGATGCCAAAAAATCATTGGCAAAACGTTGTAACACCCCACCGGCATCATAAATCAAAACTTCTTCTGCGGTGTCTAGTCGGCTTTTAACTGGGATGGTGATTTGCTCGCCATTATTACGAGTCATCACCACTTGCATGTCAGCTCCTGGGTTGATCTCACCTTGTACTTCATAAGTTTCAGTGCCATCGATGGCATATGTCTTCCGCGTTTCGCCATGCACGAATTCCAATGGCAACACACCCATGCCAATTAAATTGGTGCGATGAATTCGTTCAAAACCTTCAGCGACAATCACTTCAACACCGGCCAAGCGCACGCCTTTGGCGGCCCAATCGCGAGATGATCCTTGACCATAATCAGCCCCAGCGATAATAATCAAAGGCTGTTTGCGTTCCATATAAGTTTCAATGGTTTCCCACATGCGCATTTCCTTGCCTTCAGGTTCCAAGCGTGCCAATGAACCTTGTTTGATGCTGCCATCTTCGTTTCGTACCATTTCATTCAGTAGCTTAGGATTGGCAAAGGTCGCCCGTTGGGCAGTTAAATGATCACCACGATGAGTGGCATAAGAATTAAAGTCTTCTTCTGGCACTCCCATTTTATGTAAATAGGCACCCGCGGCGCTGGACATTTGTATGGCATTAGAAGGTGACAAATGATCGGTGGTGATGTTATCACCTAATACCGCCAATGGTCGCATGCCTTGCATGGTACGTTTACCAGCTAATGCACCTTCCCAGTATGGAGGTCGCTGAATATAAGTCGATCGAGTATCCCAATCATACAATGGATTGGTTTTACCAGCCAGTGCCGCTTTGATGTCAAACATGGGATTATATACTTGTGTGAAATGTTCTGGTTTTACACTGGCTTTGATGATGGCATTGACTTCTTCATCGCTGGGCCATATGTCTTTGAGGCGAACTTCATTACCCTCTTGATCGATTCCTAACACGTCTTTTTCTATGTCAAATCGTATCGAACCAGCAATGGCATAAGCCACCACCAATGGTGGCGACGCTAAAAAGGCTTCACTGGCATGAGGGTGAATTCGACCATCAAAGTTACGGTTACCTGACAACACAGCTGTGGCATATAAGTCACGACTGACAATTTCATCTTTGATCTTTGGATCCAGTGCGCCACTCATGCCATTACATGACGTACAAGCATAGCCAACCACACCAAAACCCAGTTGCTCTAATTCTGGTAATAAGTTGGACTCTTCTAAATACAAAGTCACGGCTTTAGATCCCGGAGCCAATGAAGATTTCACCCATGGCTTACGGGTTAGTCCAACACGATTGGCATTGCGGGCAATCAATCCTGCCGCGATCATATTCTTTGGGTTTGAAGTGTTGGTACAACTGGTGATGGCAGCAATGATACATGCGCCATCAGGCATCAACCCATCCTCACTTTGGTAATTACCGGTGATACCTTTTGCCGCCAAATCTTTAACCGCCACTTTGGCATGTGGATTTGAAGGTCCAGCGATGTTGCGGCCTACAGCAGATAAGTCAAAGGTCAGAACCCGTTCATACACTGCTTTTGCTAAATCATCCGCCCATAAGCCCGTGGCTTTGGCATACGTTTCTACCAACTTAACTTGTTCAGCATCGCGCCCAGTTAAGGTTAAATAATCAATGGTTTGTTGATCGATGGAAAACATCGCGGCAGTCGCACCAAATTCTGGCGTCATATTTGAAATGGTGGCCCGATCACCCAATGTCAGTGCTGAAGCCCCTTCACCATAAAATTCCAGATAACTGGAGACTACTTTCTCATTGCGCAAAAATTCAGTGATGGCCAAGACTATGTCTGTGCTGGTAATACCTGCTTGAGGTTTACCTGTTAATTCAACGCCTATGATGTCTGGTAAACGCATGTATGAAGCACGACCCAGCATCACGCTTTCTGCTTCCAAGCCACCCACACCAACAGCAATCACACCCAAAGCATCAACCATCGGTGTGTGACTGTCAGTACCGACCAATGTATCTGGAAAAGCCACACCATCACGTGCTTGGATAACCGGAGACATGCGTTCTAAATTGATTTGATGCATGATGCCATTGCCTGGAGGAACCACATTGACATTTTTAAACGCCGTTTTACACCAGTTAATGAATCTGAATCGGTCGGCATTACGACGGTCTTCAATGGCCCGATTCTTAGCAAAGGCATCTTTGTCGAACCCAGCATGTTCAACAGCCAACGAATGGTCAACAATTAATTGAGTTGGAACCACAGGGTTAATTTGTGCAGGATCTCCTCCCTTCTCTGCAATCGCATCACGCAGCCCTGCCAAATCAACAAAAGCTGTTTGGCCCAGAATGTCATGACATACCACCCGCGCAGGGAACCAAGGAAAATCCAAGTCGCTTTTACGCTCAATGATTTGTTTTAATGAGGCCGTTAGTGATTCTGAAGGACATCTCCTGACTAAATTTTCAGCCAAGACTTTTGAAGTGTATGGTAATTGATCATATGCGCCTACTTGTATGTCTTCAACAGCTGCTCTTGTATCATAGTAATCTAAGTCTGTACTGGTGAGATTTTTGCGGTATTGTTGGTTCATAGAATAATCCTTGTAAATAACTGGCTGATTAGAGAAAGCAATGAATTTTAACCGGTTTTTGTTTTAAACACAGCAAATGACAGGCAAAAAAAACCGCCATCTGTAATCAATACACTGATGGCGGCAATAATTAATTTTAAATTAAATTATTTATCTGACGGGGGGAGCAATAGGCACTTCGAAGCCATTTCTCCAAATCACATCATCAATCAAAATCATTTCTTGAGGTACAGGAGCGGCTATACCAAAACCAGTAGTTGATTGTATAGTTAACGTGCCAAATTCTGGCAATGACTGAGACCATTGCATACCACCTGAATAATCAGCTTGCGCGAATGGTAAGCCTGAATTATCAAAATCAGTGATTGCATCGTCATTCAGTAAATCAGTTATTGCTCCGAAAACAGTAACTTGATAAGACGTGTTTCCTCCACCTCTGTATTCAACATTACTCAATCCACCTGCATCAGTAACAGAAATAAAATCTGGACTGTTTGTTATATCAGCAGTGTCATCTCCAAATGTGCCGCCGGCATCAATATCTTCGTAGTGAAATATTTCAATGTCCAAGGTTCCGCCACTCAAGTTTCTGATGAACATGGTTTTGGTTAATGTGGCAGAGTCTGCAGCGTCTTGTGCAACCTGAACCACATATTCAGCACTGAAAAGATTTCTTCCAGCCACATTTTGCCATTCCATCACACCAACATCACCACCAAATGCATCTGAGTCTGGAGCCCCAAAACTGAATTCTCGGGAATCACCACTGACCCTGAAAAACCATCCTGAATTCCATAACGAATCGCCAGTAACGGCAGCAGAGTAGCCAACCATATCAGTACCACTATGTCCTGCTTGATCATAGTTATTAACAGCATGTGTTGCCGTTCCGGCTGTAATGCTACCACCAGTACCACCACTGACCACATCCTCTTTTGCCATACCAACAGATTGTATTAACAACAATGATGCACCTAATCCAACAGTTTTAAGCATAAAATTTGTATTTTTCATATTCTCTCACCCTTTTAAAAACTAAATCTTTTTTAACAAAAAAACTCTCTGGTTAATGAAAACTCAATCAACCAAAAATTTTACAATGAATTTTTCTGCTAAAAATTATAACAGTTTCTTCAACATTCATCATCATGAAATTGTGATTTTTAGCGATTTTTTGTTATATGAGATAATATAAAAACAAGGAGGAATAAGCACGTGGTGTTTCTTGATTAATCATGTATCTTTTTCCAGGAAATTCCTTGGTCTGTTTGAAAATACAGGTCACCACCCAACTTGCTAAAAGCCATGGTTGCAACACTCTGGTTAACTGTTCTAAATAAATCTTGTTCAACTGGGTAGAGTTTGATTTTGCTTCTATTGCCAATGCTGTAAGCTAAATAATCACCTTCCAATGTTATGATCAAATATTTTTTAGAAGTATTTGAATTGGCACTAAACCGTTGAGTCACTTGGCGGTATGTGCCCACCAAAGTGTTGAGTTGAGGAGGTTTTAATTTCAGTCGCAATGGGTAGTCGGGTTTAGGTAAATATTGAATGATGAATTGCTCAATGTGTTCAACCATTTCATTAAGAGGCTGATGTTTAAATGCATTGATCATCACAAAATACGCCAATCCGCTTTCTCGATTAAAACCAAACCGAGTCAAATATCCATCGGCATCACCCCCATGACCAAAAAAACTATACCCACCTGTCTGCCACTGATAAATTCCTAACCCATAGCCGAATCTTAAACCGCTTCTAGCAGCGAGTGAGGTGCTTGGTTCTACCAACCGTTTACGCTCATTTAGACTGAGAAAAGTGTTGTCCTGGTTTAACAGCATTTGTAACCAATGAATCAAGTCTTGGCTGTTGGTATTAATCGCAGCAAAAGGGCGGTATATGTTGTGCCAATAGGGTATGGGTGTTGTACCATCTTTGTCATAACCCGCAATTAATTGTTCTTTGGTCTTTTTACCCAGCAGCAAACTACTTTGGGTCATACCAGTAGGGTCAAACACATGTTGTTGCATCAGTTCTTCATAGCTGGTGTTTAACTTATTTTCTAATGCCAGGCCAAACAGTCCTGGTCCAACATTACTGTATGAACGGTGCATGCCTGGTGACCATAGAGTCTGATGATTCCCTAGTTTTAAATCAAAGGCGGTTTTTAAATCCATCAATTCCGATGAATTGTAATCCCATTCTTGTTTTTTCAAATCAGACAAGCCAGCAGTATGCTCTAATAATTGTGCCAAGGTTATGCTTTGCTCAGGGTAGGTATTTTTCAAATAAGGATCCAAACCATAATCAGAAGTTAGCCCATCAAGTTTTATCAAGCCCTTGGCCTCTAAACGCAAAGCCAAAATCCCAGCAAATGTTTTACTGATTGAACCAATGCGATACATGTCATTTGAGTTAAACGTGGCACCCGTGCTCCAATCTCTGACCCCAAAATGATCGTTTATTAAGATTTGATCTTTTGACACCAAAATCACTGCAGCCGCAGCCACACCGTGTGCATTCCTTATGGTATCAATCTGAGTTCCAAGCTTCTGATACGCTGAATTTTTCGCCTGAGCATGTAATCCTGCCAACAATTCCATGATTATCATTATGCCGATCAGTTTGTTTAAGTGTTTATTCATCAGAAATCCGCATTCAATGCATTCATGTTTACTGATAGAATAAGACACTTAACTAGCAAAGTAAATCACAAGCCATGATGAAAAGAGCAATAATATTAGTGATGGATTCGTTGGGCATAGGTGCCAGTCATGATGCTGAACTGTATGGTGATGAAGGGGCCAATACTTTGGGTCACATAGCTCAACATTGTGCCGCAGGATTGGCAGATGATTCAGAATTGAGAAATGGACCGTTGAAAATACCTCATCTAACTCAGCTAGGTTTAGCAGCAGCTCAAGCTGACAGTTCAGGTTCTCAATTGGCTGGCATTGATCCTTCAATTGCTGTAAATTCGGCCTATGGCTATGCTGTTGAACAAAGTAAAGACAAAGACACACCCAGTGGACATTGGGAGATGGCAGGTGTGCCTGTACCCTTTAAGTGGGGAACTTTCCCAAAATCTATACCCTGCTTTCCTGCTGATTTGATTGACACCTTGACTGAAAAAACTGGCATACCTGGCAGTTTGGGTAATTGTCATGCCTCAGGCACAGAAATCAGTAGAGCACGGGGTGAGGAACACATCAAAACTGGCAAGCCTATTTGCTATACATCTGCAGACTCGGTGTTTCAAATTGCTGCTCATGAAGAACATTTTGGGTTAGAGCGCTTGCTGTCCATCTCAAAAATAGCCAAAGAGTTGGTTGATGAATTGAACATCACTAGAGTCATTGCGCGCCCATTTATTGGTTCTGATGCCGAATCGTTTCAACGAACCAGTAATCGCAAAGACCTCACCACTCCTCCCATCGAACCCACCTTATTGGATCAACTAACACAAGCAGGTGGACAAGTCATCTCCGTCGGTAAAATTGCTGATATATTTGCCGGTAGAGGCATCAGTAGAGCCGTCAAAGGCAAAGACAACATGGATCTATTTAATGTGATGTTATCAGAACTCAAACAAGCCCAAGACAACACTTTGGTGTTTGTTAATTTTGTGGATTTTGACAGTCACTATGGACATCGGCGTGATGTAACTGGTTATGCTCACGCATTAGAACAGTTTGATCGACGCATACCTGAATTACAAGCCATGATGCAAGCAGGTGACATTGCTTTGATCACAGCTGACCATGGTTGTGACCCCACGTTCCCAGGTTCTGACCACACCAGAGAACATGTACCTGTGGTGTTTTTTGGCCCTCAAATTAAGGCGCAAAAAATTGGTGCCAGAAGCTCATTTGCTGATATGGGACAAACCATTGCCGAGCACTTTTCAATGACACCCTTAGCCCATGGTAACGCAGTGAATCTATACTGAATCTATACTGAATCTATACTGAATCTACAATTAACCTAAAAATGATGGGTTAAACAATTGATTGAAAAAATAGCTGATTAATCTGGGTTCAACTGCAAAAGTGACCAGCACGCCAAATAATCCACCGTATAAATGAGCACTGTGATTGATGTTGTCATTGTTTGCATGATGCGCTTTGATGCTGTACCAAACATAAGCCACTGCAAATAAAATAGCTGGGACGGGAATGGCAGCAAACAGGTAGATCATTGACCATGGGTTGAATAAAATATAGGCAAATAACACCGCTGAAACAGCACCAGATGCGCCCAAGCTCATATAGTTACGATCATTTTTGTGTTTAAAATAGGTTGGTAACATGGCCACAACTATTGCGCCCAAGTAGAACATCACATAGCCTGCGCCACCAAAATATTGTCGATAAAAAGATTCGATAAATGATCCAAAAAAATAGAGGGTAAACATGTTGAACAACAAATGCATCCCATCAGCATGGATAAATCCATGCGTTATAAATCGCTCAAGTTGTCCTTCTTTTATCGCAGGTGACCAAAAAATCAGCCTTTCCATGTACATTCTGTTTTGCCAAGACAAGTATGAGATGAGACAAGTCACAGCTATGATAATTACGGTTTGGTTGATTTGATCCATGTGGGTCTC
>JBPOFV010000075.1:0-8309 GCA_051252335.1 Marinicella sp.
GCTCAATCATCAAAATCTGTACAATCCACCGCAGCATTTGCGTGTATGTAACAGCCAGTAACAATGTCAAAAACATGACCATCGTTAAACCTATTGGCACATTGAATCGATTAATAAATCTTCTCAATACAGACAACAATAAAATCACACTGATCGCAATCAACTGAGCCAACAGGCTTAAGACTGCCAATCTATTTAAATATGAAAAATTGAAACTGATAAAACTCAACGAATAAACAACCACCATCAACTCAGCAACCACAATCACTATAAAAATCCTGATTGGCTCTGAAAAATCGGCCAACCATGGCCTTAAATTATTTGTTTTTTGTCGTTTCATGTGCAAATTCTAAACATTAACAGCAATTATTCGTTGTTTTAGTTGATTTATCGGCCATTTTATAGAAAAATCCTAAAGGTTTAGTAGTCAATTTAAATTTTTGATCATGAAAATCAGTTTAATTATCATAACATTGTTTGCCCTCATAGGCACAGCCAGTGCCGGAGATGTGTCGTGCCAAGGTGAATTAATGAAACCAAAAATTAAAGTTGTGGCTATTCAGGAATTACCAATGACACTCAGTAACTTGCCGGTCGCTGAGGGACATGTTGAAACAGGTATAAATCACAACAAAGGACTTACGTCTAATGTGGCTGGACTAGAACAAGAAACTGTCTTGGCTGAAGAAGAAGATGAAGCCGATGATGAAGTTGTGAAAAAGGAATCTAGACTGGGTGGAATTTTCGAAATATTACTGCCTTCAAAACTCAGAAATCCGGCCAGAAAACTTTAAGTCAAAGCTGAAACAAATACTATTAATTCATCACCTTCCCTGGTTTAATACCCCATAAGCTAATAAATGAACAGGCATAAATTGCAAGATTTTCAGGCTTTTTTATACGCCAACATTCCACTGGTTGGCCACATGCAGTTAGAACTCAAAGCGATGCAACATGACCTCTTGACTGCCTCTGCTCCTTTGTTACCCAATATCAATGATAAATCCACAGTATTTGGTGGCAGCAGTGCCGCTTTAATGACCATCTGTGGCTGGTCACTGATTAAATATCACCTGGAAGATCTTAAAATTCATCATGATGTGGTGATACACAAATCACAGTTGAATTGGTTCAAAGCACAAAAAGACGATTTAATCATCCATTCAATGCCATGTCATGAAGTCAATTGGCAGCAATTATCACAAGAGCTGAAAACCAATAACAAATCCATTAAGTTACTCATTTCAAGTCAAGTCCTCAATCAAGCCAATGAAATATGTAGCACCATGGATGCCACCTATGTCATCCTAAAAAAATAATCTATATGTACATGTCGTACTAAAAAAAATCATGGTACTTTGTTTTTTTAATTTTTTTTTAATACACAATATGTCATACTCATAGCATTATAGAATTCACACTTAAGGTTTGATTTATGAAAAAAGCGATCGTTATTATCATTCTCTGTGCATTGTTGTCAGCTTGTGGTGGCAGGATGAGCAAAAAACAATCTTTAGATCACACCTTATATCAGTATGCTAAAGTCATGCGATGGGCCGATTTTAATACTGCCATGACATTTTTTAGCCCAAAAATAGATGATTCCCATAAACCATCAAGCACCGATATTGAACGCTTGAAGCAATTTGGTGTGAGTTCTTATGTTGCTTCACCCATATTACCTGGCGAAACGGATAATCGCATCAACCAAGATGTGCAAATAAAACTGTATAACATCCATACCAAAAGAGAAAAAGTCATTATTGACAGACAAACTTGGGAATATGATGATGAATCCAAGCGCTGGCTATTGATTTCTGGCTTACCTGAAATTGTTCACTGAAATTGAATCTTTGGTTACTTGTTACATAGTCTTTTAACTGGCCACGCTACCGATGACCGATAAAATCCTGATCAGACAACTGAAGATTGATACAGTCATTGGTATTCATGAATGGGAAAAGCAGAAAACTCAACCCATTTTGCTTGATTTAGATCTCAGCTTTGATTGCCAGCGAGCAGCACAGACTGATCACATTGATGATGCACTTGATTATTTTGCTGTATGTAAGGAAGTCACTGAATTTGTTGCAAGCAACCATTATGAATTGATAGAAACGTTGGCAGAACAAGTCGCGCAATTAATTCTGGGTCGATTCCCATGCAAAAAAGTAAAACTCAGCCTGTATAAACCTGAAGCCATCGACAACACAGAAACTGTGGGGTTAAGAATCGTCAGAAAATCTTAACCCCAAAATGTTAAGGGTTATAGTAAGTGGCTGCGCCCGGGCCAACAGGCAAACCGAATACAAACACCCATAAATAAAACAACAGAGTCCATCCCACAAAGAAAATCATACTGTATGGCAACATGGTTGCAATTAAGGTACCTATGCCCAAATTCTTCTTGTATTGAGTTGCAACTGCCAGTATCAAACCAAAGTAACTCATCATTGGCGTAATGACATTGGTCACGGAATCCCCAATACGATAAGCTGCTTGAATGGTCTCAGGCGCAAAGCCAATCAACATCAACATGGGTACAAAGATAGGTGCGGTTACTGCCCATTGCGCAGATGCACTGCCCAATGATAAATTCACCAACCCACAAACCATGATAAAAAAGACAAAAATCATGGGGCCATCTAAGCCCATCATTTGCAACATGGCAGCACCCTTTACAGCCATCACGGTACCCAAATTAGTCCATTTAAAGAATGCCACAAACTGAGAAGCAAAAAACACCAAAACGATATACATGCCCATGCTACTCATGCCCTTACTCATGGCATCGATCACATCGCGATCCCCTTTCATGGTACCTGCCACCTTTCCGAAGACAAATCCCGGTATTGCAAAGGTGATAAAGATATAGACCACGATGCCTTTGAGGAAAGGAGAATTTTTAACAGCCCCTGTTTCAGGATGGCGCAAGATGCCCCATTCAGGCACCACAGTCAATGCCAAAACTCCACAAATAATTAAGAACGTCAAGCCAGCCATGCGCAACCCTTTCTTTTCTGCGGCAGTGACTTCATCTACAGACTGTTTACCCAGATCTATGCTGGCTTCATCACTGTTATAGGGTCCTAATCTTGGCTCTACAATTTTCTCAGTCACAAAGGCACCCATGGCCACGATCAACACCGTACTGACCATCATAAAATACCAATTGACCTCAGCACCCACCAAATAACTAGGGTCCAGCATTTGTGCTGCCTCTTGTGTGATCCCTGATAACAATGGATCAACAGTTCCGATCAATAAGTTGGCACTATAACCAGCTGATACACCAGCGAATGCGGCAGCCAGACCCGCTAAAGGATGTCGGCCCAAAGAGTGAAATATTAATGCCGCCATTGGAATCAATACCACATAACCTAATTCTGAAGCCGTATTAGAAACCACACCAGCAAACACAATCATAATGGTCACCATACGCTTGGATGCACCAATGACCAGCGAGCGCATCAAAGCAGATAACATACCGGAATGTTCAGCCACTGATACTCCGAGTAACGCCACCAGTACAGTGCCCAATGGCGTGAAACCGGTGAAATTGGTGACCAGGCTTTGTACAATCCACCTCAAGCCTTCAGCAGACATCAAAGAATTGACCTCAATAAAACCATCTAGCTCACGTTTAGATGAACCTTCCGGTCGCGGATCAGCAACACTCATGCCTATCCATTCGGCAAAGCCACTGAATAAAACAATGAATACACAAAATAATGCAAACAGCGTAATGGGATGAGGCAATAAATTACCTAACCATTCAACTGTAGCTAAAAATTTGTTAAACCATCCCTTGTTCTGTTGGGTGTTTTCTGGGGTCTTAGAATCTGTGTTCAAATTGGCCTCGTATAGATAGTGTGGATAAGCGATCCATTGTTAACTAAATGCGATTCATTTTCAACTGACAAAGTATTTCCTTTTTTATTTTGATAGCAGTCATTCCAATTGAACAAAACCAATCAGCAGCGGTCAGAGTTTTAACTAAGTAACGGGATGTTGTAAGAAATTAATATTGTCTCGTAATCATTCAAACCAAGAGAGGAACCATGAAAACAATTTTTAGCATCCTGATATTATTCAACCTTAGCCAAGCCTTTGCCAGCAATGATAAAGAGAAATTTCAAACCGCCATTCAACAAGTGACCACTAAAAAAGTGACTGTAGATGCAGTCAATGACACCCCAGTCAAAGGCATCAAAGAAGTCATCATTTCTGGTGGAATGGCCAAGGAAATTATTTATCTGAGTGATGATGGTGACTACTTATTTGAAGGCAATATGATGAGCTTGAAGGAACGTAAAAACCTCACTGAAGCTACGCAGAAGAGTCTGCGCCATGAACTGATGACTTCATTTAAACAGAGTCATAAAAGTATCGATTTTCTACCTGAACAGATGGTTGAGCACATCACTGTGTTTACTGATATTGATTGTGGTGTATGTAGAAAATTTCATGAAAATATCAGTGAATTTAATGCCGCAGGCATTGGCGTATCTTATTTATTTTTCCCCAGAGCTGGTATTGGATCAGCCTCACATCAAAAAGCGGTTAATGTCTGGTGTTCTGCAGATCAAAAACAAGCCATCACACTTGCTAAAAGCGGCACTGAGCTTGAGCCCTTAATGTGTCCAAATCCAATTGAATCACAATTCAATTTAGGCTTGGGCGCTGGCGTTAAAGGTACTCCCTATATTGTTTTGGATGATGGTACTTTGATTCCAGGCTATATGACACCTACACAGCTGCAACAGAGACTTCAACTGATCAAAGCCCAAAATTAGATTGACCACTGAATTTATCTGCAATTAGTGGTCAGAAAGGCAAACTGTTTAAACTGTAATTTTAGACTGGCAGTTAGCTTGTAACCAATGGCAGGTTACGATGTCTGACTCCACCAGCATGGAAGAGGGCGTTACAATAGGCTGCACCTATGGGTGGATAAGGAGGTTCACCCATTCCGGTTGGTTGATGATTATTTTGGATCACATGAACTTCAATTTTCTGCGGCGCTTGTGATAATCTCATTAAGCGGTATCGGTCAAAATTTTGTTGCTGCACCTGGCCAGCTTCAACAGTAATTTCACCAAAAATTGTTGCTGATAAGCCATCGATGATGCCTCCTTCAACTTGAGCTTCAAGGCCTGCTAAATTAGCGACTTGTCCACAATCGACCGCACTGACCACTTTATTGATGACATGTTTTTCAATCCTTCCTTGTGGATCAAGAGTCAGTTCTACCACATGAGCCACATAGGAACCAAAAGTAAAATGACAGGCAACACCTCTTGCTTGCCCTGCAGGTAAAGCGCTAAACCAGTTGGATTTTTCTGCGACTTTCTCAAGCACTGATTTGATCCTAGACATATCAATATCTTCACCGTCTTCTTCATCATAGACATATTTTCCATGACCCGCCAATAAGTCCAGGCGAAACTGCAAGGGATCTTTATCCAACTTACTGGCCAATTCATCGGTGAAACTTTCAACCACAAAAGCCAAGGTATTATGGCCAGGCGCTCTTAATATTGTTCTTGGTAAATTTGATTTAATTAAAGAATATGCCAACTTCAAGTTTTTGATTAAATGAGCAGGAAATGCATGCTGAAAAAATTCAGAATTTGCTGGGTTTTCAGATGCCCTAAATGCATATCGAGATGTACTGGCATGGTGATGATTCCAAGCAATGACTTCACCTTTATCATTAACGCCAGCGGTCATCTTATGGTAACTGAATGGCCGATAATCACTTTGGGTCATTTGATCTTCCCTGGTCCAAGCCACTTGTACAATTCGATTTGTTTTTTGAGCAAGTTGTATCGCCTCTAAAACAAATTCAAGACTTAAACGACTACCAAATCCACCACCCACTCGAGTGCAATTGACTTGAATATTTGCCGGTTCAAGTTTCAACCTACTTGCAAGGTTGCTTAAAGTGGCTGCGGGCATTTGAGTTGGGACCCAGATTTCTGCTCTATCAGCTTCAACTTTTGCTGTACAGTTCATCGTTTCCATGGGTGTATGTGCAATGAATGGTACTTGGTAAGTAGCAGTCATGGTTTGAGCCGCTTGTGCCATGCTTTTTGCAACATCTCCATCTTCGCGAACCACGGTTCCATCCCCTTTTAATAACTGCTGGGCTTGTGCATGAAGTTTATCTGTGCTCTCAGCTTCATTAACACTGTTATCCCATTCAATGATTAACTTTTTTCTTGCTTCAAATGCAGCCCAAGTATTGGAAGCAATCACTGCAACCCCTGGCCTCACATAAGGTCTATCCACATTGCCAACAACTTCCACTTGAACAGTTTGAATAAATCCTGGCACCTGCTTTGCCGCCTTATCATCAAAGGAAACCACTTTGCCACCATAGACAGGACTTTTCTCAATTGAGGCATAGACCATACCTGGAATCTTAATGTCTGTACCAAATTTCACTTTCCCCTGAGCAATGTTCAATCCATCAACATTCTTTATTGATTGACCCAACAAAGTAAAAGCCGATTGGTCTTTCAACTGCACATTGTCATCCACCTCAAGCTTGGCAGCTAAATTTACCAAGGCACCATAGCTCAATTGTTCCTGAGTCTTGTTGTTAATAACCATACCTTGCTTTGTCTGACAATGCTTTCGATCAACTCCCCATGTCTTTGCTGCGGCTCTCAAGATCAAATCCCGACCAACGGCTCCCGCTTTCCTCATGGGCAACCAATACTGTTTAACACTGTTACTACCAGCAGCTCTTTGGTTTCGCCCTTCATACTCTGAAGACCCCATGGCTTGTTTAACCTTAACCTGGGTCCAATCAACATCCAACTCCTCAGCCACTAACATCGGTAAAGCTGTTCTTACGCCTTGACCAATTTCCGGTACTGGGGCTGTGATTGTGACCAAGCCACTGGAAGATATTGCCAAGTATAGGTTTAATCGGACATTCGGCTGTTTAGCGATCGAATGCAAAGCGGCTTTGACTGGATTGGTGTATGAAAGCGAAATCAATAACCCACCACTGGCCAATGAACCCTTAACGATAAAATCTCTTCTGTTCATGATTGCTTACCTTGATAATGTTTAGCCGCTAGGTTTAATGCCGTTCTTACTCGGGTATAAGTACCACATCGACACAAATTTCCTTCCATAGACCGTTCTATTTCAGCTGTTGTTGGGCGGCTGTTTTGATTAAAGATACTGGCCGCTTGCATCATTTGCCCTGCCTGACAAAAACCACATTGTGGTACGTCAGCCTGTATCCAAGCTTTTTGGACTGGATGTAACTCACCCTGTGAGAGCCCTTCAATGGTGGTGATTTTTTTCCCTTTCAATGTGACAACTTGTAGCAAACAAGACCTTTGCGCCAACCCATCAATATGGACAGTGCATGCACCACAAAGGCCTTTACCACAACCATATTTAGTGCCCGTCTGCTTGATGACATCTCGCAATACCCAGAGCAAAGGCATTTCAGCCGGCACATCGACAACATGTGTTTTCTCGTTAATCACCAATTCAATTAGCATTTGGATTTCCTTTTAAATTAAATGATCATCACCTATGACGATAGGAAAAATAAAAGGATTTGTGATGAAGCGACCAACTTCTGTGATGAATTAACTGAATAAATTTATGCGCTATTTATCTTTGAGGACATTAGTTTGACCTGTTGTCTCATGCTTTTACTGGAGTGATAGATTTGCTGGTTGGATAGTTTAATTTTAAAACGCCCCCCACCTAAGGAAGTCATTGCTTCGACACATTCTCGATTGATGATGACAGACCGATGAATTCTGAAAAATTGTTGTGGGTTGAGTTTGGTCAATATTTTTTTCATGGTGATTCGGCACACATGCGTGGTTTGAGGGGTTAAAACACAAACATAATTTCCGGCAGCTTCAATCGCCAGAATGTCATTGGTATTAATTTTTGTTAAATTATTATGAATACTCACACCAATGAAAATAGATTCATGATTACGAGCTTCGTAACAAATCTTTTTCAACTTCAACAATGGGTTATTGATGTCATTGTTTAAAACCTGTTTGATGGCCGCCACCTTATTCACAGCTTTTTTCTCATGAAGCCTTTGTCTTGCCATTTGCAAACAGGCAGCCAATCTTTCTTGGCTGACCGGTTTAAGTAAATAATCAACCGCGTTTTTTTCAAAACCCTTAACTGCATACTCAGCATAGGCAGTGACAAAAACAACCAACGGTATTTCATCAGCTGGCTCCTTCTTAAACAATGAAAAACCGTCATATTTAGGCATGTTAATGTCTAAAAACAACAGATCAGGTTTTAAT
>JBPOFV010000076.1:0-8251 GCA_051252335.1 Marinicella sp.
ATATCTATCAAGCCATCGATCAAGGCTTGATTTGGATTCTCTGTAGCTTCACTGACAATATCAATCTGAATGCCATCTTTTAACTGTTTTATAACGTCAGGCAGCCAGTGATAACAGGTGAAACAGGCAGTAGCAATTCTGATGGGCTCGTTATGACCTTGTTTCAATAATTGTAGGTCGTTTTGAGTGTGTTGATAGATAGGTAAAACTTGGTCAGCTAATTCGATCAGTTTTTTTCCAGCGGTTGTAGGAATTAATTTTTTACCCACTCGGTTAAAAATATTCAGTCCTAGCTTATGTTCGAGTGTAGATATCCTTCGTGAAAGTGCAGGCTGAGACAAGCAAAGCAGTTCTGCAGCTTTGGTTAAATGATTGGTTTTGAAGATGGCTTTAACTGCCAACAGGTGTTTGAGGTCTATGTGCTCTTTATTCATAATCAAATTGCATTAAAGTCATAAATATAATTCATTATATGCATATTTAGTTTGATTTAACATGTGGTTTTAATATTTGAATCATGCACATGACAATAGAATTATCAAAAAGAAACCTGTTAAAAACCATGACTGTTGCTTCTGTTGCGCTCAGTTCATCGCTTTTTGCTAAAAGCAATCAATCAATTAATGTACAACGGTTGAATTGGGCTGGTGTCAGGTTTGAAAATCAAAAAGCAAATTTATTCATTGATCCCATTTTCACCGATATTTGGGGAGGCACCAATAAATACCCTTTGGTAGATCAAGATTGGGGTGAAAAAAGAAAATATGTGCTGTTAACTCATATGCATGGTGATCACTTTGATGTCAAAGGCTTGAAGCAACATTTGAGTGAAAAGGACTGGGTCATATGTGATGAATCACAAGCGGTGTATGTATCCTCCAGAGGCTTTAAGGTCATTTCTACCAAGTTGTATCAGCCTGTTCAGAGATCAGGTTTTACAGTGATTCCGGTGCCAGCTGTTGATGGTACTGGTGACCATCAAATTTCTTGGATAGTGATGGTTGATGGCAATAAATATTTCCATGGAGGTGATACTGTATGGCATGGTAAGTGGAGAGAATATGGGGCTGTCTACGGACCTTTTGATGCCGCATTCTTACCCATCAATGGTGCCATCCAAGCAACTGAACCACCTTCTGAAATACCATTGTCATTAACTCCAGAACAGGCTGTTGATGCCACTGTTTTGTTGAAAAGCAAGGTCCTGGTGCCCATTCATTATGGGTTCCATGACCCCAATGGTTATGTTGAAATAACAGATTCATGGATCAAAGTGCAGACCATAGCAAAACGGCGTGGAGTATCAGTCAATGTGGTGACACCTGGTGATTGGTTATTTAAGTAAACTTTGATGAATGTTTATCAGAGAAGCTTAAAACATCTAAGACTAGATGTCTTAAGCCAGTTTAAATCAAATTAATTAAGTTACGGAGTTAGAATAATTTGAAATTCACATGCAAAAAACCTGGTGGATCTTGCAACACCTAAAGCACCAATTGCTTGACGGTGCTCAGGGGTTCCAAACCCACCTTGGTTGATGATTCGTTCTACTTCTCGTTCCGCATTTCTTACACTCTCCTCGGCTGCCCTGCATGCAGCCGAACTTGCAGATGCTTGAAAAGAGAAGAATAAAGCTGTGGCTATAAGTAAGGGTTTAATGTTCATTTTTAAAATTTCCTATAAGTGATTAAATTAAATAATTTGAGGCGATATAAGTTAACTGAATCGCTGTGACAAATTGTGTCTCGAAGTGTAGTAAATCTGTGAAAACATTAAGGACTGAAAAATGAAAATTTAGGTCTTACACATCATTGCAATTCAACAAAATGTGGTTTGTAATCAAGAATAAATCATAATTTTTGAAACCTTTTTAATTTTGATGTGTATAGTTGATTATGAACAGCTTAAATAGACACCATGAACCCGATGCCAACACCCATAGCCAAGGATAAACCTGCTGCACCCTCAGTGGTTGATCTTGAAGAGCGCACTTGGCTAGCTGCTCACTTACGCGGTGATCAACAAGCCTTTGGAAAATTGATGCAAGCTTACCGCAAACCGGTTTATAGTTTTTTAGTTCGCAATGGTTTGGATCAAGCCTTTAGGGATGATGTGTTTCAAGAAATCTTTCTGAAAATACACAAATCAGCTCACACATACCAACCATCCAAGCCCTTAAGTCCGTGGATTTTTACCATTGCCATCAACACCATCCGCAATACCCAAAGGAAGGTTCAGCCCATATCGCTGTGTCTTGAAGAGGCTGAAGTCATTGTTGATGAGGGACCATCACCAGACAGTAGAGCTCAATTTGATGAGACCATTGAATGGTTAGAACAAGCCGTGATCAAATTACCACCTGCTCAGGCTGAAGCATTTACCTTATCCATCATCAAAGGCATGAAAATAAAAGATGTGGGAGAGATACTCGGTTTGCCTTTGAATACCATCAAAACCCAACTCAGACGTGCGCGTCAAGCATTGCTTGATTCATTTCAAGCAAACAAAGCCAGTAACAAAGGAGTCCCTCATGAATAATTGTCATGACGTCAGAAGTCAATTACTTGAGTTATGCCCAACTGCCACCTTATCAGAAGATTTGCAAAAGCACATGGCGCAATGTGCCGCTTGTTCAAGTTTTCATCAGGACCTGTTGGCCATCAATCAAAGCGGGCAATCCTTACCCGAGCATGATGTTTCAGATGAGGTGTTTAAGCAAACCTTAGATGCCATACAAGGTGCACAATCGACCGCAAAAACCAAGCAGCGAATCAATCCTCAGTGGGCCACCGGCTTGGCAGCTTCATTTGTTTTATTTGCAATCACGGGCTTAATTTACAATGGCTCAATTTCCGAATTCGATGCTGAATTTTATCAAGCTCCCTATCAGCTTGAAGCTGAACCAAGCCAAGATGAAGGCAGGAACAGACAACAGCCTGCCGAATCAAATTCTGCCATTGAAGAAGATGAAGGCACCGTGGTTGATGTGGTTGACATGAAAGATTTAGACATTGATTACAGTGTTCAACATAGAGTCATGTCAGTTAACTCACCGCAAAAACCAGCACCAGCAGTACAAAACACACTGGGTGAAATTATGGCAGACCAGCCTCTATCAGCACCCATGGTTACAGAATATGGTGCTAAAAATGAAGCCTTACTTGATGCCAAAGTCATGGCAGATCAAATGATGCAAGACGGTGCTTTTGATGACATGGGTGAACAGGATCGATTTTCCGACCAGATGGCTGAAATTACCGTAACAGGATCAAGAATAAAACGTTCTGATTTGTCTGTTGCAACGCCGATTGTTGTTTTAGAAAGGGAAAGCAATTTTACTGAACCTGGAGCAGAGGCTCAGGCAAAATTGAATAACACTGAATTAACCAAAGCAAAATCTAAAATGGATAAAACGACAGCAAGGGAAATCACGGACGAATTTGTGGAAAAGAAAAGCAGTGTTTTGGTTTTTGACAACATGCCTGAAGAAAAACCAAAACGTCAAGCCAGCAAGGATGGGTTGCTCGGCACTGAAGAAAGAAGTGAATCGATTCCAGTTGATGAATACTCAGGTAAAGGTTCAGGTTATAAATCAGTACTGAACAATGAACCAGCCCTGCAATATTTGGCTGATTTAGCTGCCACTGAAAATTTAAATTTCAAAAATGCCACGGGTTACTGGGCCAATACCTACCTGCCAGGGGATCCCAATATGCGTTGGCTACAGGCTCAGTTACAACAACAAGCCGGGTTTGATTTACCTGGTGTTTTTCAAAATGTTCAACCATTTGATTTCCCCAACAATGCTGCTTTGGGCTTGTATGTGAACAGTGATCGCAAGACTTTAGAAGAGTCAGGCCCTACACGCATGCGTTTACAAGTTGGTATTCAAGCGGGTCAACAAAAAGGGGGTCAACGAGCCGCCTTGAATATGGCTGTGGTGTTGGATTTAGATCAACAATACCAAGGTGCTAGGTATAAAGCAGAAGCCAAGTCTTTGTTGCATGCATTGCTTAAATCCAAACAAGTAGCGGATCAAGTTTCGGTGTATTTAGTTGGAACTGGCGGCGGCCAATTATTAGCAGCTGCAGATTTCAGGCATGGCTCAATACAAGTGGTTTTGGATGAATTATTCAAGCAACAAACAGATACAGATTCCACTTATGTTGATTTGCAGCAAACACTGGTAAGTGCCAATCAGTGGCTTAAATCAGCTGATGATCCCAACGCAGTTTTGGGTTCTAGCTCAGTGTTGTTGGTTTCAGCCAGAAGCGAATTTACCGAAGCTGCTGATATAGAATCACTGGTTCAAGGCAATGCCATAGATGGCATCACTTTGAGTACCGTGTCATTGGCAGGCATGGCGCAACAAGCACAATTGGAGCGATTGGCATTGATGGGCCAAGGCCACAGTCGTGTATTGGCTGGTGTGCAGGATGCAGAAAGACTGATCAATGAAGAATTGTTGGTCTCATCCCGAGCAGTGGCCAGAGCATTGCGTTTACAGATAAAATTAGCAGAAGGGGTTCAATTGATCGATGTGTTAGGCTCGTATTCCTTGGATGAAGCACAAGCACAAAAAGTCAGAGATGCTGAACAAAGTCTGGATCAAAGGATGTCAAAAAATTTAGGCATTACAGCTGATCGAGGCCAAGATGATGATGGGATTCAGATGGTGATTCCCAGTTATTTTGCTGGTGATACCCATGTTATCTTGTTGGATGTGTTGGTCCATAACAAAGGTCCAATTGTTGATGTATCTGCAAAATACAAAGATTTGATATATTTGCGCAATGCCACCAGCCAACAAAATTTACATATGAGTACCGGTAAAAATGTCTTGGGTCCTTTGGAACTGAATGTCATGAAAAATGAATTGACCTATCGCATGAGCCAATCTATCAAGCAAGCCAGTCAAGCCATTCGCCTGGGTAACCATGATCAAGCACTGCTTGAATTAACCACCCTATTAGAACTTTATCAAGGCCTGAGACAACACATGCCTGCTTGGAAAAATGATGCAGAAATGTTACAAGATGAAGCCAATATTAAACAATATTTACACTTGTTGAACGGCCAATCTTCGATCAATCCAAAACATTTTCAATTAATTGCTGACTCGATGCAGTTCATGAGTTGGCGAAAATTAATCAGTCACAGTCCCTGACTGAATCCATAACAACCCCAGCAGTTTCACCTTAGTTTATTAACCATTTCCCTTGTTGGTGCTGTTGTGCACCCCAAAGAAAACCAACCATGAGGACAAAACCATGAAGAATTTATATGTATTGCTATTAACTTGGTCTGTTTTAACAGCTGCGTTGTCGGCTCAAGCAGAATCCATTGTTTATCCAACCGATCTACCACAGGAGCTTGGTCATGGCGATGTCAGAGTTCCGCTGGAAAACTACATCAAGTTAATTGAAGATGCCAGAAATCCAGATATACCTGCACCAGCGTCTTATGCGATTGGTCAGTCCAGTGTAGCTATCAAGCTGCAAGAACAAGACGATCGAACCTCAGCACAGGTAACGGTCAATACTCGGATTGAAGTATTTGAAGATCAATGGAGCTTGATTCCCATTTTGCCTTATGGCGCAGCGATCACTGCAGTCTCCATCGATGGCAAGCCGGTACAATTGGTTCAAAATGCAGAATGGATGTCATGGAGCACCAATCAAGCAGGCACGTTTAATCTTCAGATCAGTTATTCAATTGATGCTTCACGTTCCGACCAAGGACATGTACTACCCGTGCCTATTCCGCGGGCTTCTTCAACCCAACTAACGGTTGAATTTACAGGTAATGATTTAGATATGGCAGTGATTCCTGCTGCAGATGTAAAAACCACCCAGCTAAACAACATCAATCAAGTCACTGCGAATATTCCCACCACTTCGGCATTTTTGCTTTCATGGCGGATGCCAACAAAGCAGCCATATGTGATCAGCCGTGCCAAATACCAAGGCCAATTACAGGATAAAGTATTTACCTTTGCAGCCACTTATCAAGTTGAAGTATTTACCGGTGAATCGATTCATTTGCCAGTATTACCAAACACTGTGACGCTCAATGACGTCACGATTGATGGCATTGCTGCCACCATTCTTGATCAGGATGGTTATTTTAAAGTGCTGTTAAAAGACCGTGGAAAGCATGAAGTTTCAGTCATTTTTCAAGCCATGGCTCTACAATTTCAAGGCCCTCCCAGTGTTACTTTTCCCATTCCACGAGTCGCCATATCTGAATTTGAATTGGTGTTAGAGGGTAAAAAAGACATCACATTCACGACGGCTCAACATGGCATATTGATTACGCAGGGCGGTGATCAGGTCAGTGTCCAAAGCAGTGGCTCGGTGCACAGCCAATTCAAAGAGGAAACCACCATTGGTCAAGTCTTTATACCCATGACCGACGCAGTTTCATTTGCTTGGATAGACGCCATTCCCAAAGACCTCAAAACAGAACTCAGAGCCAATGCCAATATCTACCATGCCATATCTGCAGAAGAAGGTGTGCTTTATGGCAAGGGCTTGATCGACTATGAAATCACCCATGGGGAAACGGCTACTTTGACTTTCCAATTGCCGCTATCAGCACAGGTCAATCGCATCACTGCAGAATCAGCTGGAATTTCAGATTGGACCGAGCAGACTCTGGATGAACATCGAATTATCACGGTGTTTTTGGATAGAAAAATCTCCACAAATTTCCAATTGCAAGTCGAGTATGAACAATTGTTGGGGCACCAAAACAGTACAGAGCCTCAGTCGCAAACAGCGATCAAAGTGCCCTTGATTAAGGCATTGAATATGCATCGACAGCGTGGCATAGTGGCCTTGTTGGTGGGCAGTGAATTGACCTTAAAACCGACCAAAGAACAAGGGGTGACCCGAGTTGGGGAAAATCAATTGCCGGCATTCATTCGCAATCAAATCACCCAAACCATCGCGCACACATTTAAGTACACCAGTGATATGCCACAGCTCAGCGTAGAAACCATGGCGCCAATCAGGAAACAAGGCAAATACGATGCTCAAGTCGATACCTTGATATCTTTGGGAGAGGTCACCATGCGTGGCAGTGCTGGCGTGCAAATTGATGTTAAATCAGGTACTGTGCTGGGTTTGGTTTTTTCCATCCCATCAGCAGTTAATGTGTTGCATGTAACCGGCCCATCGTTGCGCAGTCACAAAGTCATCAGTGACCAAGGCAGTCAATTGATTCAAGTTGAATTCACCCAAGAAATGACCGGGCAGTTTCAATTAGAAGTTAATTATGAAAACATACTGGGCGACAGTAAGTCAGAATTGTCGGTGCCTACGATTCAAGTGAAAGGAGCGGAGGTACAACATGGCCGCATAGCCGTTGAGGCTTTGACTGCGGTTGAAGTACAGGCTGCTAAAACGGTGCAGTTATCGACCTTGGAAATCAATGAATTGCCACAACAATTGGTCTTAAAAACCACCAACCCCATATTATTGGCCTTTAAATATGTTAGCTCAGATACACCGCATCAGCTGAATTTAAAAATGACCAGGCACCAAGAATTGACGGTACAGGTGGCTGCCATTGAAACGGCACGTTACCAAACCTTGATCACTGATGATGGATTGGCAGTGACCACTGCACGCTTTGATGTGCGTAACAGCCGCTTACAGTTTTTGCGATTGAGCCTACCTCAAGCAGCAGAAGTCTGGTCTGTATTTGTTGATGGCCAAGCTGAGAAACCTGCCAATGCCAATAGCAACCAAGCACCACAAAGTGGGCACAAAGACATCTTGATAAAAATGTTGAATTCAGCCACAGGATTCCCGGTAGAGGTGGTTTATGCCACACCGATGGATAAATTGGGTTTATTTGGTTCAATACAGGCTCAATTACCACAGCCTGATATGGTGGTAACTCACAGTTATTGGGATGTTTATTTACCGGTGGGACCTAATTATCAAGCTGTAGAAACCAACATGGATCTGGTTAAAGCCAATCAATGGGTTAACCCCAGAAAACAAAGTAATGATACAGAATTAGCCCATAGTAGCGGTGCCATTCAGGTGGGCAAACCGTTGCGCATGACAGTGCCTAAACAAGGCATTCAATACAGTTTTGAAAAACTTTATGCCAACCAGTCAGATTCCATTGCTGGTTTTCAAATCAGGTACGCTTCTTCATCTGGTAATCACGTGGGTTTGGTGGTCAGTATCATCAGTGTATTGATGATTTGGTTGGTGATATTTGCGATTAAATCAAC
>JBPOFV010000077.1:0-8183 GCA_051252335.1 Marinicella sp.
ATTAAGTACAGTACTTTTGCTGACAATCAAGTTTTGTTTTCAACCTTTAAACAAGAGGGCCAAGCAGTTTTGAATGTTTATTCTTCCATTATTTATGATTCAGACAGTGGCGATGTATTTGCAACAGAAGGCTCAAGTACGATACTTAACCCGTATTGTTTGATTGTTCATGAAGCTGACAGTGCCAACGACATCACTGCCTTAGTCACAGTAGCTGACCCAATATTCATTGACCCTTCTGATGGAAATTATCACATCAATGCCGCTCTCTCACCAGCTGTTGACTATTGCAATAATTCACCCACACCAATATACCGCGACATTGACAATGAACCCAGGGGCTTTGATGACCCGACTATCCCCAACAATCCAGACACCGACGGAGCATATGATATTGGAGCCGATGAAACATATGATAATGATGTGATCTTTGTTGATACATTTGAATGAACATAATTATGTTCTTATTTGATTTACACATTCAGATCTTGTGTGCTGATTAACACAAAATCCATACATAATTATTAGCAAATCTTCATGTTTGACCCCTGTCTACTGGCTACTATAAATACCAACAAAGGTTTTATAACTGTGTATTTGGATGAAGTTTCAAATACACATCATTCAACAAAAGGAGAATATGATGAAAAATATAATCACACTCATGGCAATGGTTTGCCCAATGATTACTTTGGCTGAAAATAGCATCAAGGATAATTTAAGAAACGCGGAGCGTTCTCCACTATTTCAACAAAAATTTTCAAGTGCTCAAATCTCAGCCAAAGGTCTGGATCAAATCAATTTGTACAATGGCGTGTCATTGCAATTTAAAAAGTACACAGAATTAACTCGATTGGATCAACATGAGAAATTCAAACCTTTAATGAATTCATCAACAGCCAATCAATATCTGAAGACCCAGCCAACTTACACCGAAAATATACTGCAGCTACAAGACCGAATGATTGTAGAAAGAAGCATGCAGGTTTCATTAAAAAATGGAGTTTGCAAACAACAAAGATTACCGGCATCTGTCAGTGAGTTGTGTTTTATGAATAGCAATGGCCAGGTTCCCGTCGAAACGGAAAACTACCTCAGAAATTTACGCCATAAAATGGATCAAATACCAGATGGTTCATCCAATACTTTGATCATAGGTGAGTATACAACCGCACAATTACGTACAATGAACGATCAGGAGTTGTTAGACGCACTGTTAAACTCGAATGATCGTGAAATCAGTATGGTCAGTGTGTTACCAACCAAAGTCCACAACCAACAAACCCGCAGTAACCTATGGAACACATCACGGCGTATCAAACCCTCAAACTTTAACTCGAATTCAAACTTGTCGAAGATGAGTGGTACCCAATATGCCAACATACCAAGCCTCAACAATCAAAGCGGTACCAGAAACCAAATTTTTCCCAAAAGATATTTTTTAACTGGATTTACAATTGGCAGAGAAATTACCGATACTTTTGAAATTCAATTGGCGCCATCGACTCCTTTAACGGATCGCTATTTTGTTCGATTCGAATATGAGTTCAGTGCAGGTTTTGGATTGCGCTTTCCATTTTCTGTTGCTGTTGAATCTAAAGCGACCAATACCTTGGGGTCAACACTCTTGCATGAAGCTCAAGTCATGCAATATGCAACAGCCACGAAAACGACTGAAAAACCAAGAAAGGGTGTGCCCAGAAAAGCTGCACCAAGGAAATCGAACAAGAGCAAAGCCCGAGATCACCGACAAAAAATCTCTACTCAGCCACAAGTCGCAGCTGGAGATAACATTTCCACAAAACCCAAAAACCCCATCACCCATGCAGATATAACCATAGCTGTTGCTCCGGTTAATGTAAACAGCAATGGTGCGCCGGCTTATCCTGCTGTTAACTTACCTCAGAGCAAATACTTTGATGGTAAGGAGTTTGTCCTAAAATTCCACGCTGGTTGTCAATTCAAAGCCTCCATTCCAGGAGATGACATTAACCTCAACTGTCCCACAGTTGATTTTGACAAAAGTAGAGACATTGACCCTGTTATTGGCAATGAAAGAGCCAGATTAGCCACTTTGTGGTTGAATGGCAGCGTCACAGGCTTAACCATAGAAGCCTGGGCTGGTAGTGCCAGTCTTGACTTCGGTATTGAATCGAATCTCACCAATGGGCGCATCCGTTTGAATGCTTATGGCTATAACAACACTTTAATTGCCAATCAAAGCAATCATTCTTTCTTGTTTGAGAATAAAAACCCTCAACAATTTAAAGTCATGAATAACAGTAATAACAACGCTGCATTTAATCTCAACACACCCAGTTATGCTTTTGATTTTGAATTGCGCCCAGTAGCACGAGCCAGGTTTGACCTCGATTTAGGCATTAAAAAATTGAAAAAAACTTTGGGACCTTACAGTTTGGATGCCTTGTCATTGACCATTGGCGGTTTCAGCATGGGACATCATGAAGGTACTGTTGCCAGTCATATTTACAGTCTATAACAGCTGAATTGGAGTCACTATGAACGACCTATCTATAAAAACATATACAATCATACTTCTGATGTTGAATTTGTCTCTTGCTCAGTCAGACATTCCCATTGGCTGTCTTGAAATCAAAAAAAGGAATATCATCATCCCGCAACAAAAAGTGACTATTGACGGACATGATTTTAATTGCTTTGAATGCACTAAAAAACAAACTAAATCTACCGTAAACGGCCTTTTGAAGTCATTTGAAACTTATAAAAAATGCCAAGCCATTGATGTCAGTATCCAAACCATGACACATCTAGATCAATCAACTCAATTCGATGAGGCTGATGCCCTATTTGGTCAACGAACTGAGGTCAAAGGTGCGCATTCATCCGCCACCACTGACACGGCTCATAATAGCAGTCAACGACCAACAAGCGTGGACCACAGAAAAACTGAAATTGTTAAGTCCAAACCTGAAAGAGGCACTAAAGGGCCAATGAGCCACAACATCCCAGCTCCATCAAAGATTAACATTTATGCAGTGACAAGCCAGCAAGTGACCATCAGTTGGATGGATAATGCCAACAATGAATACGGTGTTGCAGTTGAACGAGGAAAACCAGAAAAAGATCGAGGCGGTATAAATTTTAACTGGCAACATGTTTTTAATGTTGAAGAACGGATTGATACAAATATCAAAGGTACTGGATGGCGAACTGATGGTGATGATGGGTTGAGCTCAGGGACTAAATATTGTTATCGATTAAGAGCCTATGTTAAAACTGATTATTCAGACTACAGCTCACCGGTTTGTATAACAACCCTTTAAAAAAACAAGTCATTAAAGTGGGTTCACTATTGTGTGGGCCCAATTGGGTTCAGTAGTTTATACGTTGGTTTTCTGGTCGCTTTGTTATCCCTGCAACAATACTTTGCCCTAACCAATCCTTGGCAACCGAAGTATACTGATGATCACCCAAAATTTTCATTTGGTTTGCTTTGACTGCCTGATCAAAATCACTCCATCCCATCCAAACTTGAGTCAGAATTTTCGAGTTAACAATGATCTGAACATCCACTTCATAATTGTTATCTTTGTTACAAAGATCAACACAATCATTCTCAAAGACCAACCAATAATCGCATAAGCCTTCCTCTATGTCATCCAAATGAATATGTGCGATAAATGGATTTGGAAGTAGCTCAATACTTTTTGCATTTCTCATGATATCCCACATCAAAAACCGTGGGTCTAAATCTGACAATGAGGGCGTCGTTTGCAACCACTCCTGACCCCAACTTGCCATGTCAATTATGACAGATTCCAAGGCATTACCGGCAGCGGTTAATTGATAGTTAATTTGATTGCCTTTAAGATTACTTTTTTTGTCGATAACACCAATCTGAACCAGTTCTTTCAATCGCTTAGACAACAAAGTACGAGACATGCGTGGCACGCCCCTACTGATGTCATTGAAGCTGCTTGAACCAAATAGCAGCTCACGAAGAACCAATATAGTCCACCTGTTACATAATATTTCACTGGCCATGGCCAAAGGGCAATACTGGCCATAACTGATGTACTTTATTTGATCCAATCTATTCACCTGAAGAAACAATCAAATTAATGCTATCACCTAAAATTTGACAATTCCAGTACTGTTTCTGTACTCATTGGTAAATCTTTTGCACTGGAATCAGTTCACTTCATTCACTTAGACTGACTGCTCTACTTAAAACACAGGATCAAAACATGAAAAAATTTATCATAGAAAGACATATTCCAAACATCGGAACATTTGACCAAAATGCATTAGCAGCAGCCTCAGGACAGTCTTGTGATGCATTGAAACAAATTGGTCCCCAAGTTCAGTGGGTGGAGTCATTTGTCACAAAAAATAAGACTTTTTGTATTTACCTGGCTGAAGATGAAAAATTGATCCAACAACATGCTGAAATATCAGGTTTCCCAGCCAATAAAATTACTGAAGTATCCAGCATGATCAGTCCGATGACTGCTTCTTGACTAAGCCACTCATGAATTCACCACTAAATCAAATGAGTGAAATTTAATCAATCAAATTTTTAGATGCCGTGGAGCCTGACATGACAAGCAAGGCATCATAACCATGAATGATTTGCATCATTTCTGTAGTGATGAATTCGTACTTGCTTTTTGTCATCGAACGCAACGGCCTTAAATCCAATAAAGTGAAGGTTTCATCTGCGGCTAAATTCATAAGCAAATCCAAGCCCCTGGTATAACCGTCTTTGGGAGTGTTGGCAGCATACTTCATGGTACTTGGGTTTAGAACAGCAGTCGGCGAACCTTTACCGGGTAACACCAATAATTGAAATGATTGCGATCCTTCTGCGGCAGCTAATTCAGGCAATAAATTACCCAAATCATAGACTTCGGTCGAATTTCGACCACGCATCATATGAGAAGAACCCAGTTTAAAAAACACTTTGGGTTTATTGGCTGAAAACTGATGTTGTTGCCAGTATCGGAAAAAATTATGACGTAACAATTGTGCACGTCTGTTATTAGATGCCCAACCATCACCACTTGTCCAATGTTGGTTAATGGCATAGGTTTCATATAAAGTGTGTAACATGTCTGTTGTTGAATCGTCCCTATTTGGCCAGGCATCCATAACTGCTTTCACCCAAGCTGGATCTGCAGAAAAGCTAAAAAGATCGCCTGGGTTTTTACTTTTTTGGTACTTATTTCTCGCATCAACTGAATGTTGATACAATAAATCAAATGCCGATTTAGCTGGTGCAGGCATTGTTCTGTTTGCCAACTGTTTGATGACATGATTGTCTCCCAACACCTCATAGTCTAAACCCCACAACACCTGGCCTTTATTTTCAACCTCACGCATAATTTGCACCAACATGTCAGCTTCTTCATACATCCCAAAAAAAGCAGCATAGGTATCAGGGTTTTTAAACATGGCCTGTAAGGCAGGTAATCCTATTGCTGCCATATCTTGTAATAAGGCAGCCAATTGTGGGGACACCTCAATACCAAAATGAAGGTAGCCATGATTGTTTAATTCGGTAAAAAGCGCAGCAGTCATTTTGGGGTTTTCTGCAATGCCATGTTCTTCACCCAATAAAAAGAACTGAGCTGCTTGACCCTCTTGTAATAAAAAGTCCCAAGCAGATCCTGAGTATTGACCATTTGCATGAATCAACTTATGGCTGTGTTGTTGAATCAATTCAATAAACTCAGCCTTTTTATCGAGTTGTCCATCAGCGTCTGCAATGAAATGACAACTTAACATTCCCAATACCATAAACAGGCGAATAAAGTTAATTTTTGATGTCTTTTTCATTCCACCCCCCGATAAGCTTGATTTTACTATGTAAAACGACTGACAACCCGCGCTCTCAGAATCGACAGCTTGCAGGCAAATAAGCCTCTTTGATGTTGCTGATACAAATCCACTCTATGTAACCTTCTTCAACAACAGGTTCTAAATAAATGTCATCACCCGCATTAAAAATAGAATCCACTGCTGCCATATCAATCACAATAGTACCCGTTTCATCATCAAGAAAAAAGTTCACCCCAGGATTTACGATCCCCTCTTGTGCACCCACAAATGTGTTGTGAGTCAAGTAGTGTTCCGTAACACCCACTTTCATACCTGCTGCCAGGGCCAATTGTTCACCAACTTTCGCTCTGACTGTATAATCTTTATAAGCAGGGACAGCATAGGCAACCATGATAGCAACCATGGTCGTTAAAGCAAAACCACTTTCTGATGTCAATATCCCTTCTGCAAATGAATACTCATAGCCAAACTTAAAGCTGACTTTCTCTGCGTCCGAAGACAAAACCAGGTTAATTCTTCCACTGTCTGGTAAATTCAATTCTTTGGCTGTTGGAAGCTCGAATAAGTCCACTTTAGCTTGCGCCATATCACCCAAACTTTGTAGCATCAACAAATAAAAATGATACAAGCTCTGAGGCATATTTTGCACATCTTTTCCATAAGCCAGAATTGCCGAGTCCCAATTGTCACCTTGGTTGTTATTCAACCAAGCTGATAGTTTAGTGGTATGCGGCGAATTTCTTTTGTCTGCCAATATCTGTGGCACTGAACTCATGTAATATATGCCATCTTCAACATACCAGTATGCATGGTCTTTAAACAATTTAATGAATTCATTGAATTGAGCCATTTCTTCTGACTGATTTGCTGCTGACTCAAATATTTTTCCATACACAGAAAAATGTGCTTGCATAATCTCGATACCTCTGAGCGTTTTGCTTTCAGGTTTGATATCGAAGAATTCATACATTTTATCATTCAATTTATCATGTAAGGCATTGTCTTTAATTTTCATCGCCCACCAAGAACCAGATTCATCAGTTACCATATATATTTGTTGGTAATAAGCTTTGAAAAAATCATAAATATCAAACCCATATTTTTGTTCAAACTCAAACAGGTCTTTCATGTCTGCTCGATCTTTTTCACTGAGCATTTCACCCAATTTAAAGTGACTGATGGCTTGCTCAATTTGTTCTGCTGTTGGAAGAGCCATTTGGATCACAGAACGAGGATTGCCAGCAACATCAACATCAAACCATTCATTGGCCCTAGGTAACATCAACCGCCAACCAGCTTCTGGCATCATCACATGCAAAGCCAGCGCCGATTGTCCTTGTGCAGATTCAGCTCCTAACCAAATATAATCCATTTGATCCAGGCCCAATTGGTTGATCATTTGATGTTGTTCTGCTGGTACAAATGCGCCACCTAATTGATACATCCGAGCTGGAGCAATCCACATTTTCATATTTAAACCAGATGGATCTGATTTTTGACTCAGCGAATTAATGGCTGTCAACTGATCAGTTTGTGCTTGTTCCCATAAGCGGGTCAATTTTTTTTCATTGGCACCCATACCACCATAAATGAGCAACTTTCCAGAGGATTCATCAAACTGCACAAAGGCTGGAAACATATTGACTTTAAAAGTCCACTGCGAATCAGAATCCGCTGGTGTCAGCTCAATTGATGGATCTGCAGTCTTTAAAACAGCGGCCAATTTCATAGCTAAATCTGCGGCTGAAATACCTTGTAACCTAGAACCTACTGCAACAGTCGGTAGCATAGCAGTTGGCGAGTCATTGATCAGTGCCACTTCAAGAGATGTTTCCATATGCTCAAGCAACAACCGACTGATGTCTTGAAGCTCTGGTGGAATGAGCTTGAAATAATGGCTCTTTACACCTTGTTTGATGGCCGCCACTTGCTGTTTGTGTGCAGGTAATGATTGAACCGCATGTAAGGCATCGGCTTTGGCATCGAATAAATAATTCCATGGCGTTGGGATATTGATATAGGCCAATGTCTCATTGGGTAAATGGTTTCTTAACCATGCTGTTTTGCTTGCTTCTAATTCATAGGAAACATTGGCATTTTGCATGGTTTCATTCGAACTGCTTGGCTTGTTATCACAGCCGCTAAAAAATACCACAAAAAAAGTGGCAAACAATATGATCCCTTTTGTTTTAAACATGGTTTTACAGTCCTTAATTTTTAAAAAATGAAATTATACTGCTGGGGTTGAAGCATGCCCATTAATTTATCAGGTATTTCGATCATGTGTTCTTGATAATGATTCAACTGCAGGGCGTGGACAAAAGGTGATGTGGCTATTGATAATTTCGAATAATATGCCC
>JBPOFV010000078.1:0-8168 GCA_051252335.1 Marinicella sp.
GTTTTGATGTCTGTGGTGTCATAGTCAAACCCGTAAACCCATTGTTGGTTAATCGAACCAGTGATGTTTTTAATGAAATTTAACCTAAAACCGAGGTTGTCTTGGCTGTAAATAGAATCCCTTGTTCTGAACTCATTTGCCATGGTAGGCGAAATGCGATCCTCAAAAGTTTTTTGTTCTGATTCAGAATCTTGTCCATAGAAATTAACATTGACTTCATCAATTAACCTGGTGCTAGGTATGCCGCTGTATTCCAAAGCGAAACGTTTACGATTCCTGCTATCTTCTGCTCTTACAGAAGTTTTCAGTGCACCAAAAACCACAGTTCCAGCTTGTGATAAGGCATTGGTCTCAGTTTCAGCCTGATAATTCTCAAACGTTATCTTAAACTCATGTAAGTCATTAGCTTGATACACCAATTTACCTAGTAAATTAATCTCTTTGTTCGAAATTGGATTGGCTGACAATCTGCCAGGACCTATGCTTCTATCTGCTGTAAAATAGGTTTCAGTTTCTTCCGTATTTCTGAGTGTGGCAATCACCATGCCTTGCAGACGCTCACCTGCAGTGGCATATGTGAAGGTATTATCGAATGATGAATCAACTGAATCAAAGCCTGATTTTAATGAGGAATAGTGTGCATCATCATCGGTCAAAAAGTAATCATTTGGATCTTTAGTGATGAATGTTACCAAACCACCAATGGCGTTACTTCCATATAAGCTCGATGCGGGACCTCTTACTATTTCAACAGCTTTCAATGCATCAACATCAATGTAGTTTCTCCTGGCCGATAAGTTGGGGCCAAATGAAAACTCATCTGCTACAGGTACACCATCTATCAATGTTAATACGCGGTCACCGCCTATACCTCGTATATTAAAACCACTCAGACCAAAACGCCCTAATCCTGATACCACTACACCCGGCTCATACCTAACTAAATCTTTGATATTGCGGTGTGAATATTGCTCTATTTCTTCAGCGGTAATCACGGATGCTTTGTTGGTTAAATCGCCAATTTCCTTAGCAGTTCTTGTTGCGGTGACAGTTACTTTTTCAAGGTCAACAGCTTCTTCTTCGGCTTTTACATTCAGGGCAGCCATGATGCCTAAGCTTAATGCCGATATGGAAAGTATTTTTTTCATGTAATTATTAATGATTTGTTTGACTTGTGCGGTAATGTAAATGATAATACATGCAAATGCAAATCATTCTCATTATTATTTAAAAGGTTTTTACATGTTTAGAAAAAGAAATTTTATAACTGTCATAGGGTTGTTAATTTTCAACCAAGTCTGTGCTTATGAAAATAATAGCTACGATGAATGCGAAAGTTCACAAGAGCAATACATCTTCAGCTGGGCACTCTCAAATACTTGCGATGACAAACCAAGAGGAGGTACATCCCAAGGAATTGATGTTGAATACGACAAAGAACCACATGCTGGCTGGCTCAAGCTCCAGCAAGCAGGTTTAAACAAGTTTGAACAAGACCGCACAGCCATATTAGCCATGGCGGGGCCATACCGAGTTGATTTTAATTTTTTAGAAACCGTAGGGTTCAGTGAATACTATAAACGTGACAGACCTTATCATTCATGGGGAACTGAATATGTTTTTGTGGTCACCGATGAACCTGAGTTCATCAGTTTACAGCACATCATGGTTATGTATTTTAAAACAGATGACGGAGGTGTTTCTGAACCGATGGTCATGAAACATTGGCGACAGGATTGGACTTACCAAGATGATACGATTTGGGAATACCAAGGTAATAATTCTTGGAAAAAACAAGGGGTTGAAGAAACAATGAGTCAAGGCAGCTGGTCACAAGCGGTGTTTCAGGTAGATGATTCCCCTAGATATGAATCAATTGGCAAATGGCAACACAATCCCAGTTTTTCAACATGGATCAGCGACACAACACAACGGCCATTACCCAGAAGAGAATACAGTGTCAGAGATGATTATCATATTTTAGAAGGATTCAATAGGCACACCATCAATCGGTTTGGTTGGGTTCAAGAAGAAGAGAACTGGAAAAAGACTTTGAATGATGACGGCTCTGTAAAAGCCTATCAATCAAAAGAAGAAGGTGTGGGTAGATACCGCAGAATTGTCGGGACAGATTTTCAGCCTGGCATAGATTACATGGCAAAAGCCGGGTTATTTTGGGCTGATGTCAGACTGGTTTGGGATGAGTTATTGACTAAAAATAGCACGCTGGGCATCAATAAAAAAGTTGATAAGGTTTCATTGTTCATGCCGCTATTTGCTTATGCCCAAGAAGTGATGGATGGTGATGATTACGACTCTAAAAAAGGGATGGCCAAAGCCAGGCAAATTATACAAAAACACATCAGGGATTAATAATGAAACCACACCATTTTTTTATTGGTTTAGCAGCTATAAGCTTTAATTTAAGTGCTGCGCAGAACCGTTACATATCAGCGGGTGGCAGCATCACTGAAATCATGCACAAATTGGGTCTAGGTGACCAGATAATCGCTGTTGATTCAAGCAGTTATTATCCGCCTGAGGCTTTCGCTAAACCTCATGTTGGATATTTCCGCAGACTTTCTGCCGAAGGCGTGCTCTCAACCAATCCAACACATTTGATCGCCTCCAATGGTGCAGGCCCTGATGAAGCATTACAGCAAATCAACAATGCAGGTGTTGAAGTTAAGGTGTTCAAGCAAGAGGTTTACACACTAGAATCTTGGCAACAATACCTGTTAGAGGTGGGAATGTATTTCAATGCCAAAGAACAAGCTCAACAAATCATTGCTGATGTTACCAGTCAACTGGCCTCAATGAAGCGTTCAGGTGAAAAGAGAACAGGTGTTTTTCTGATGGATGTCGGAGATCGAGGTCCGGTGGCTGCAGGACAAAATACAGTACCCAACATGCTCATGAAATTGGCACACATCAATAACATAGTTAACGAATTTGAAGGTTTTAAACCATACAGTGCAGAGCGATTAATTCAAATCAAACCAGAGCTCATAATCATGCCATCACATGTGGTTGAACGCATGGGCGGAGAAGAGAAAATCTGCCAAAATCTAACCATCGCTATGACAACAGCTGATCGAGGTTGTGACATTTTGGTACTGGATGCTTTGTTGGCCTTGGGTTTTGGTACCCGCATTGATGACGCTGTTAAAGTTTTAGTTAATCATGAATACCAACCTTGAAAGCTTTGAATTGAAACCACAGAAACTGTTGATCTGGAAGCAAATCATTAAAATCAGTGACCAAGCTTGGCTATTAATGTTCATGTTACTGTGTTTTATATTGGCAGTTTCAATGGGACCAGCTGTGATAGATTTCTTGGCCTTGTTCAAGTCAGTAGCAGGAATGATCAATCCCGACTCAGATTCTGACTTGGTTTTATCCATTGTTAATAACATCAGGATACCACGAGCCTTCCTGGCCATATTGATTGGCTTTGCTCTAGCCATCAGTGGGGCTTCATTGCAAGGTATCTGTCGAAACCCTTTGGCGGACCCCGGATTACTGGGCATCTCATCTGGTGCAGCGGCGGCAGCTGTAGTTGGTATTGTCTTTATGACTCAATGGTCAGTACCAGATGCATTTAAGCCCTACTTACTCCCATGTTTGGCATTTATGGGTGCAGCAATCACAGCCATGTTGATCAATAAGATGGCACAAGTCAATGGCCGATTGGAAATTGTAACCTTATTACTTGCTGGTATTGCATTGAATGCTTTGTTTGCAGCCATCATTGGTTTAATGAGTTATTTGGCAGATGATCAATCTTTGCGGCTCATCACTTACTGGTTAATGGGTTCATTAGGCGCTGCCACTTGGCTTAACATTGCCATCACATCACCTATTTTGGCTTTATCTATTTGGAGTATCTGGCGCAAGCGTAATGAATTGAATTTACTGCTCTTAGGTGAAGCCAATGCCAAATACATGGGTATAGAAGTTGATCGGGTAAAAAAACAACTATTGTGGCTAAACGCTTTGACTGTTGGTGTGGCAGTTTCTGTCAGCGGGATCATCGGTTTTATCGGTTTGGTGGTGCCCCATATTCTACGAATTACAATGGGGAGTGATTACCGTTTTCTCTTAATTAATTCAATGCTGCTGGGAGGCTCAGTCATGCTAATTGCCGACTTGCTAGCCAGGATGGTTGCAGCACCGGCAGAAGTACCCATTGGCATCATCACCTCTGTCATCGGCGCACCTGTATTTATTATTTTATTAATTAAGCAAAAGAAAAAACTATCATTTGGAATATGATATGAGCTTAAGCGTTAATCATTTAAATTACAAAGTAGGCTCAAAACAGCTACTTTCTGATGTTTCCATCACTGTCAAAGAACCAAAAGTTATTGGCATCATTGGTCCCAATGGTGCCGGCAAATCCACTCTGATCAAGTGTCTTTCTGGTTTATTATTGACTGAAGATACCATTGAGATAAATCACCAAAAAATAGAATCTTACTCTTCAGCTGAACTGGCCAAAGTCAGAGCGGCATTACCACAGGAATCACATTTAACTTTTCCATTTCCTGCCAAAGACGTGGTTGGTATGAGTTTTGCCCTGAGTACAATCTCAAAACAACATCAGAATGAAATAATCCATCAGTGCTTAGAAAAAGTGGCAGCAGAAGAGCTATCTGACAGGAATTTTCTCAGCCTTTCTGGTGGTGAAAAGCAACGGATCCACTTGGCCAGGATAATCGCTCAATTGATGCAGCATCAAATCAGTGAAAACATGCGATTTCTGATGCTGGATGAACCCACAGCACCATTGGACATGAAACATCAATTTCACCTGTTCAAAGAGCTGGCTCATTTCAAATCTAAAAACTTATGTAGCATCGTTGTCATCCATGACATCAATCTGGCAGCCAGTTATTGTGATGAGTTATGGGTTATTGATGCTGGCAAGCTGGTGTCTCAAGCAACACCTCATGAAGTAATTTCGCAAGACTTAATGAAACAGGTTTTTAAGGTGGATGTTGTAGTTTCCCATCACGGCCAATCCGCAGTACCTTTTATTAACAATCCAGGCAATTAATTATTATGAATAAGAAAAACAAAGCAATTAAAGAAGCCCGAACATTATTACGCAGCCAAGAAAGGGCCATGTTATCTACCCATTCCTTCAGTAAAAGTGGTTACCCTTTTGGCTCTGTAACTACCTACATGACTGATCATCAGGGGCACCCAATTATTTACATCAGTCATTTGGCACAACACACCAAAAATATTAAGCACGACTGTAAAATCAGTTTGTTGGTCAACCAAGAAAACGAAGGCGATATCAATTCAGGTGCCAGACTTACCTTGTTAGGGCGTGCTGAACCCATTTTAGACAATGAATTCAAATCAATTGCTGAGAAGTTTTTTTTGAAATTTCCGGAAAGTAGAAAATACCAAGATACGCATGATTTCAATTTTTACCGAATCAAAGTAGAACATGTCAGGTACATCGGTGGTTTTGGCCAAATTTACTGGTTAGATCATAATCAATTTATCTTACCCGTCCCAAATTGGTTGGAAAATGAACAACCTGCCATTGATCACATGAATGTAGATCACACTGATGCCATGCAATTGATGTGTTCCTATTATAAAAGTTATGAAGCAGATGAAATTTGTATGACTCATCTGTATCCAGATGGTTGTGCCTTACGTGCCAATCAGAAACACAATTATTTTTTGGCTTTTCAAGAATTAGTAGAAAGTCCCAAAGACATCAGGATTAGATTGGTTGAATTAACCAAAGAGGCCAGAGTTAATAGCATAAGCTGACAAATAACAACATAGGTTATTGGCCTCATATTTAAATTTTTTTAAAGAGGTGATTTTTGCTCAATAGGTTTAACCATATAAATCAATGAGGCCAAATTTATTAGAACTATTGACCCCATTGATTACTGAATTTCATATTCGTGGTAACCACATGCCCATGGTGGCACCGAAGACCCCGAACATGATGATGAAACTGATCATCACGACCATGCTGGTTGTCACCAATTTCTTTACAGCCGAGCGACTTCTGTGTGAGCGTAAATACACTTCAAGGATAAACAATGGCAAAATATAGACTGTGATATAAAGTGCTGTTAAAAAAGGCCCTGAAAAACTAACGGGGTCAAACCCCACTGGCCCGCCATGAAAACTCAACCAGGCCATCATCCCCACTCGAAACATCCACACACCACTGACAGCCAGGAATAAACGCAATGCCCAGACACGATGCAGAACGAATTTTCTCTGGCGTGCATATTTAAAAGCCATGACAGCACACACAACAATGATGGTGCCATTAATCATGATGGCGATATGGCCGATCAGACCACCGACTATTTTTTCATAACGAGTGATTACCATAAACATGCCACTTAAGCTCATGATCATGGCTGTGGTGACATACAATCGACCATTCCATCTGTGGATGGCAGGCCATTGGCTGCGGATGATGGGTATTAACTGCATCAACCCACCCACCGTTATGATGGCCGCAAATAATACGTGGAGGACGACCGCAGCATTACCAAAAGAATCGCCTGCTATGTGGCCGCCAGGCATGACTGTGTTAAAACGCTCTAAGTCTTGGTTAAATGTTGCGATGTAATAAAGCATGACAATGTAATAGGAAAAAATGGCTTGGCCCACCAAAACAGTGGTAAACCAAAATTTTGCAGAACCAGCCAAAACTTTACTGGCCATTGTATCTGACTGCCACCATGGCGTTGATATCGATTGTGTGGTCATTGTTAAATCCTCAATAATTAGTTCTTTTATCTGCTGTGAGCAAACAAATTTCTGAATCAAACACATGACCATCGATACTGGTGCATCAACTTGGCTGTGTTATCATTGTTTGCTAGGCAGTAGCAACACACTATCTGTAGTTAATGAGTCATGTCATGCCGATTTGGAAATCGGCCAGTATTAGATGTAAGAAATTGAAGAAATCGAATGAATCAAGTAGATAGACAATTTGTAACGGACCAAGAACCATCAACTATCTTGTCGTTCTCTTTGGTCAAATTACTGAATCGATTCAAGCAAACTGAACCATTGAAACTGATCTGGTGGTGCTTGGCATTGTGTGTTTTAAGCTCTACCCTAAGCCGATATATGACCAACACATCAGGATTTACCCATCACCTTTTGGTGGCATTGGGATCGGGTGGCTGCGCATGGTTTTGGTTATTGAGTCGCAGCTTATTCCGCGACAGCCAAGCATTGAAATCAAAAGCTGTGTTTCTGGTTCCAGCGGTCATTGTGGTAGAAGCCTTTGAAGCTTTGATGCCAACTGTTGGTATGAATGGAACCAGCAATGAATTCAATCGGGTATTTAGCAATGTGGCTTCCTTGATCTGTATCGCGGCCATAGTTTATGTTTGGAATGAGACCCTCAGTGGTTTCGGTAAAATACGTTCGAAACAAGAACGGCGTTTCAGAATCATATTTTTGAGTGTCTTCAGTATTCCTGTAGCCATCGCAGTACTTTGGGTGATGGGTGCTGAGCCTGATACCATTGCGGCTGAATGGAATAATGGTTTAATGACATTTTGTGCATTCATTGGTGTGGCTGGCAGTCGCTTAGCCGTGGAATACCGTTTAAGATCTTCACGCACAAAATCAACCTTAGCAGCGCATGCAACGGATGATTTAAGCTCAATTGAAGATTCCAAGCTACTTGCTGATCAAGTGCTTAATGCAATCAACCACGATTCATTACTCACCCAAGCCAACTTGAAAGTGGCAGATTTGGCCGAACACATCGGTGTGCAGGAATACAAAGTAACGCGTTGTATCACCAATCACCTGCAGTACCGTAATTTCAATCACATGATGAACAAGCACCGCATAGATCGAGCAGTTGGCATTCTTACGGATCCAAACAACAATCACCTGAAAATTGCCACCATCGCTTTTGACTGTGGATTTAACTCACTGGGACCATTCAATCGGTCATTCAAACAGCACATCGGTATGACCCCTCGTAACTATCGACAAGAGCTTGCATTGAAGTGATTGAATGAGTTGTTGTAGTTTTCTCGGGTTGGGATTAGATTGAAGCTTGCCAAATGATTAAACCCTACAATTCATTAAAATAAGTTAAAAAGTTGTCAACTTATTTCAGGGCGAGACATTTAAAAGAAAAAAAG
>JBPOFV010000079.1:0-8030 GCA_051252335.1 Marinicella sp.
ATTCTGAATATTACCGGCCAACAGTCCGAATATGCGGAAAAAGTAGGCAAAAAGTTGAAAAATCAGGGTTTTAGAGCGATTTATGACTTGAGAAACGAAAAGATCGGCTATAAAATTCGCCAGCACACATTAAACAAGACTAATTATTTGGTTATTGTGGGAAATAATGAACTGGAAAGTGAAACCATTACTGTAAGATCACATGATGGACAAGACTTAGGTTCTATGAAAGTTGAAGAGTTGATGCAGTTAATGGATTTACAAATCAACGAGAAGAAATAATTATTAAGAGGATTGACTAATCGCTAGAAATGACAAAGTACGCAGGAACAACCAAATCAGGGTTCCTGAAGTTAGGCTAATTGACCAACATGGTGAACAAGTTGGGATTGTTACAACTGCTGAAGCTCTAGACCGAGCTAGAGGCGCTGGATTGGATTTGGTGGAAATTTCACCCAAAGCAGCACCACCAGTATGTAAAATTATGGATTATGGTAAGTTTAAGTTTGAACAAGCCAAAAAAAATCAAGTAGCTAAAAAGAAACAAAAGAAAGTTCAGTTAAAAGAAGTTAAGTTTAGACCCAATACTGAAGAAGCGGATTATCAAGTTAAGCTCAGAAATTTGAGAAAATTTATTGACCAAGGTAACAAGGTCAAAGTGACCATCATGTTCAGAGGACGTGAATTGGCACACAGAGACATCGGTGCCAACATGTTGGACCGATTGGAAGAAGATTTAGTGGATGAAGTGGTTGTTGAACAACGACCAGCGAAAATGGAAGGTCGATTTATGATTATGTTGTTGGCACCAAAGCCTAACAAATAATCATCAAGAAAAACGCGTAGTGATAAATACAGTTGGTGAGTGAATCGAATCAGCAATATTTTCATAAACGCAGTCGCAGTGATTACGGTTTTGTGCGCAGCATAAAGAAGAGGTCACGAAGACACAACCGCGTAGCGATAAATACAGTTGGTGAGTGAAACGAATCAGCAGTATTTTCATAAACGCAGTCGCAGTGATTACGGTTTTGTGCGCAGCATAAAGAAGTGATCACGAAGACACCATAACTAGCTGACCAGCGAGTCAAGAAAGACTAAAGTCATTATCATGGCTACTTGCTGGAGTATATAAATAAAACAGGAGGGCATTATGCCTAAAATGAAAACCAAAAAGGGCGCTGCCAAGCGCTTCAGAAAAACAGCCAGTGGCTTCAAAAGAAAGCATGCTTTCAGAAGTCATATCTTGACCAAGATGAGTACGAAACGTAAACGCAATTTACGTGGCACCAGCATGGTGCATGAAGCTGATGAAGCATCAGTGAAAAGACTACTACCTTACGCATAATTAAAGGAGAAACATCATGGCAAGAGTTAAAAGAGGCGTCACAGCACGCAAAAGACATAAGAAAATCCTTAAATTAGCTAAGGGTTATTACAATGCACGTCGTAAAATTTACCGCGTTGCAAAACAAGCAGTCATCAAAGCAGGTCAATATGCTTACCGTGACCGTAAAACCAGAAAAAGAGCATTTCGTGCATTGTGGATCACCCGTATCAATGCAGGCGCACGAAATAACGGCATGAGCTATTCACGATTTATCAACGGTTTGAAAAAAGCTGATATCTCTTTAGATCGTAAAGTTCTTGCTGACATGGCTGTACACGACAAAGCAGGTTTCGCTGCCGTTGTTGAACAAGCCAAAGCAGCACTGGTTTAAAGTCAACAGCCCCAAAGGGCTATATTGACTTATTTAAACCAACCTAGATCAGAAAGAGGAATCAGTGGAATCGCTGATTCCTTTTTTTATGCTCTAGAGCAAAACACATAACCCAACAAACCAACAGAGAATTAAAGTGAGTGATTTGAAACAAATCTTAGCAGATGGATTAAACCAAATTGAAGCCGCTGAAACTGCACAAGCCTTAGATGATGTGAGGGTGCATTTTCTGGGCCAAAAAGGAACGGTAACGATTCAATTAAAACAATTAGGCCAATTAGAGCCGCAAGAAAGAAAACATGCTGGTGCGGCAATCAATCAAGTCAAACAACAACTGTTTACTGCGATCCAAATTAAAAAGACCACTTTAATGCAAGCTGAGTTGAATCAAAAGTTGATGGCTGAAGCTGTTGATGTTACTTTACCTGGTAGAAAGCAGGCGCAAGGTGGCGTGCATCCAGTGACCAGAACCATGCAAAGGATCATCGATTTATTTTCACAAGTGGGATTTGATGTGGTTGAAGGACCAGAGATTGAAGATGACTTTCATAATTTTGAAGCTTTGAACTTTCCAGCGCATCATCCTGCACGTGCCATGCATGATACATTTTACTTTCCTGATGGTCATCTGTTGAGGACACATACATCGCCAGTTCAAATTCGAGCGATGAAAACCATGAAGCCACCGATTAAGATCATCGCTCCAGGTAAAGTCTACCGCAGCGATTCAGATCAAACTCATACACCAATGTTTCATCAAGTTGAAGGCTTGGTGATTGGTGAAAATGTCACATTTGCTTCATTAAAAGGTGTGTTAAACCAGTTTGTGAATGCATTTTTTGAAGATGATTTACAAATCAGGTTGCGCCCTTCTTATTTCCCATTTACTGAGCCTTCTGCAGAAGTCGATGTGGAATGGAAGAAAGATGATGGCAGCATAGACTGGTTAGAAGTATTGGGCTGTGGGATGGTTCACCCGAATGTGTTGCGTTCAGGTGGTATAGACCCTGAAAAGTATACAGGTTTTGCATTTGGTCTTGGCGTTGAGCGATTCGCTATGTTGCGTTATGGTGTTCAGGACTTAAGAAACTTTTTTGAAAATGACATGGCGTTTTTAAGCCAATTTCGAGGGTAAGGAGACAACACATGAAATTCAGTGAAAATTGGTTAAAAGAATGGGTTGCATATGACTTATCAACCGATGAGGTGATGTCACAACTAACCATGTTAGGACTTGAGGTAGATGGTGTTGAGCCAGCAGCTGGTGAATTCACAGGTGTGGTAGTGGCAGAAATTGTGGCATGCGAGAAACATCCTGATGCAGATAAATTAAAAGTTTGTGAAGTGAATGCAGGTGATGAAACTTTGCAAATTGTCTGTGGTGCACCCAATGCACGTGTTGGTTTAAAAACTGCTTTATCTAAAATTGGAGCTGTTTTACCCGGCAATTTTAAAATTAAAAAGTCGAAACTTCGTGGTGTAGAGTCAAATGGTATGCTGTGCTCTGAAGTGGAATTGGGAATCAGTCAAGAATCAGATGGCATCATTGAGTTGGGTGCAGATGCGCCCATTGGAATGAATGTAAAAGCATATTTAAATGCAGAAGATCAATTGATTGATATTGATTTAACGCCTAATCGTGCGGATTGTTTCTGTATACGAGGGATTGCGCGTGAAATTGCTACATTGAATGACTTGCCCATCTCATCACCAGTCATTGATGCAGTTGAAGCCAGTATTGATGACACCATTGAAGTAAAGATGAATGCGCCGTTACAATGTCCTATATATGGAACTCGTATCATCAAAGGAATTGATAATCAACAAGTTACCCCATTGTGGATGAAAGAAAAATTGCGTCGCAGTGGGATTCGTGCCATCCATCCTGTGGTTGATGTGACAAACTATGTGATGCTGGAATTAGGTCAGCCTATGCATGCCTTTGATTTATCGAAAGTTGATGGTGCATTAGAAGTTAGGATGGCTAAAGAGGGAGAAGAACTTCAATTATTAGATGGATCTGAAGTTAAATTAACAACTGAATTTCTGGTTAATGCAGATAGCAGCAAAGTATTAGGGGTTGCAGGAGTGATTGGTGGGTTAACCAGTGGTGTCAGTGAAGAAACTCAAGACATCATATTGGAATCAGCCTACTTTGATCCAGCCACCATTATGGGCAAATCCAGAAAGTTAGGCGTGCACACTGAATCAGGTTTGCGCTTTGAGCGTGGTGTGGATTGGGCCTTACAAGCCGTTGCATTAGAGCGTGCAACAGCTTTGATTACAGAAATTTGTGGTGGCACAGTGGCCCCTGTCAACATGTCTAAAGCGGAGCAACATATTCCAAAGCAACAAGTCATGACCCTGACTGCTGCGCATTTAAGTAAAGTGCTAGGTTTTGATGTCCCGCATACACGAGTGACTCAAATATTCACTGCTTTGGGGTTGGAAACACATGATGAAAACGATCAGTGGACTGTAACCTCGTCACCATGGCGCTTTGATTTGGCCATTGCAGAAGATTTAATTGAAGAAGTGGTTAGGGTGGTTGGCTATGATCAAATGCCAGCACACCGTTTGCATTCAACCGATGCAATCAGAGTTATTCCCGAAGAATTTAAACAATTACGTCAAATCAAACAGCAATTGGGTGATTTATCATATCAAGAAGTCATTAATTATTCATTTGTTGGTGAGAAGCAGCTGGTAGACCTGGGTTTGGAATCAGATATGTTTGCTTTGGCTAATCCATTGAATAAAGAAATGGCTGTGATGCGAACTCATTTACTTCCTGGTGTTATGGCCAATATCAAAGCCAATTTAGCCCGCCAAGTTCAGGATTTGGCCTTGTATGAAATTGGCAAAGTTTTCAGTAAGTCTGAGAGCATCATTCAAAATGATGTTTTGATGATGGCTAAAACGGGTTTGCATGCACCTGAACAATGGTCAGATAAGGGTCAGAAAGTGGACTTTTACACCATGAAAGGCGATGTTGAAACATTGTTAGCAGATGTTGATGGAGCCATTGAATTTACTGAATCTTCAGTCCTATATTTACATCCGGGAAGACAAGCAGCTGTCAGCATTAATGGCAACACAGTTGGATATTTAGGCCAAGTACATCCGTCAATTTGTCAAAAAATGAAAGTGAAACAAGATGTATATATGGCCGAATTTAATTTGGCTGAAATTCAAGTCGTTAAACTGCCAAGTTGGCAAAGTGTGTCAAAATTCCCACAAGTACGACGTGATTTGTCAGTGGTCATAGCAGATACCATCAGTTGGAAAGAAGTCGAAAAATCAGTAAAACTGAGCTTGGAAAGCGAGGGTGACCTATTAAGCAACTTGTGTTTGTTTGATGTGTATAAGGGTGATAATATTGAAACTGGATACAAAAGTCTCGCCATGGCTATGATTTTTCAGGAAAAAAATCGAACTTTAGAAGATAAAGAGGTAGACAAACTGGTATCAAAAGCGGTATCCTTTTTAGCAGAACAATTTAACGCAGAAATTAGATCATGACAGAAACAGTCACTAAAACTGACCTAGCAGAGATATTGTATATGGAAGTTGGCCTAAATAAACGTGAGGCCAGCGAGTTTGTAAGTGTGTTTTTTGAAACCATCAAACAGCAATTATTAGCTGGACACGGCGTTAAGTTATCTGGTTTTGGAAATTTTGAGTTGAGAGACAAAAAGTCGAGACCAGGCAGAAACCCCAAAACTCTGGAAGAGATCCCGATCTCAGCCAGAAGAGTGGTGGCATTTAAGCCAGGTCAAAAATTGAGGAATACAATAGAAACATATGCTGGATCAAGGCCACAATAAGTCCCTGCCTCCCATTCCCGCAAAAAGATATTTCACCATTGGTGAAGTGTCAACTTTGTGCGATGTAAAGCAACACGTGTTGCGATATTGGGAAAATGAGTTTGACAACTTAAACCCTGTCAAAAGAAGAGGTAATCGCCGTTATTATCAACGCAATGATGTGATGATGATCAGGCAAATTCGCAGTTTATTGTATGATCATGGTTATACCATTTCGGGTGCCAGGCAAAAACTCAATGGTAAAGTGTCAGAGAAAGAAGCCAGTAAGTCTTACCAAGTTATCCAGCAAACTCGGATTGAATTAGAAGAAATATTAGATTTATTGAAGTAAGCCCTTGTAAATTATTGAGTCCATCTAAATACCCGCTTTACCACTTTTAAATACTGATCTTTGTGATAGAATACGCACGTTATTTCGGAACGTGGCGCAGCTTGGTAGCGCACCACAATGGGGTTGTGGGGGTCGGAGGTTCGAATCCTCTCGTTCCGACCAATAACACGTGCTTGATCCTTCTTGCATTAATTGAATAAGTCCGTTCAATTCATTTATGAGTTTTTAAATTTTATACGCTGTGGCCAACGGTAGCTGGCAATTAACGTTAAGAAAAGCACATAAGCCAGATTCCAAATGATGCCTTGATCATGAGTTAAGTGCGTATACATGGCACCTAGCATGATGATTACTAAACCTATGGCAGCATAGAACGCATATTTAGGCATTAATATACCTATTGCACCGGCTGTTTCTAATAGGGCAATTAGGTATAAGAAATTTTCAGAATAACCCCATTGGGCAAAACGACGCACCCAGCCTGGGTCGAACAGCTTTGGAATTCCTGAAAGCAAAAACAGAGCTGCTATCAGCGCGGAAATAACCCATATTGAAATGTTTAGTTTTTTGGATTTTTGCATAATTATCTGATATTTCATTGGATGAATATAAATTAAATTATAGCAGAATACCTGGAAACAAGATCATGAACCTAGGTCTGACAATAGCTTGACAATATCCTGACAATTCCATGACATTTCAATGAAATTGAAAGACCTGTCATTGATGAACATCACTTTCTATGTACTTGAATTAGTAGATGTGCTGGTTGCTTGGTAAGAGTAATTGATCTTTAGTCTAATTATCATTTAAATAAGAACGCATGATTGCTATAATCGCGCCAACTAATAATCCATTGCATTGTCATGACACATTTGAAGGTGTTTTGGGTTTTTTAAATCATCAAATTGGAGACATCAATGAAATCACCAGTCAGAGTCGTTGTAACTGGCGCCGCCGGTCAAATTGGCTACCAACTTTTATTCAGAATTGCCGCAGGTAATATGTTGGGCCCAGATCAACCAATCATCTTACATTTACTCGAAATCCCACCTGCCATGAATGCTGTTCAAGGCGTGGTCATGGAATTGGAAGACTGTGCATTCCCATTGTTACATGGCGTAGTTGCAACAGATGATGCCAATGTGGCATTTAAAGATGCCAATTATGCCTTATTGGTTGGTGCCATGCCGCGTGGCCCTGGTATGGAGCGCAGTGATTTGTTGCAAGCCAATGCCAAGATCTTTTCAGTTCAAGGCAAAGCCATGAATGACCATGGGGCAAAAGACATCAAAGTATTGGTGGTTGGAAACCCAGCCAATACCAATGCTTTGATCGCACAACAAAATGCACCGGATATCAATCCTGCACAATTCACGGCCATGACTCGTTTGGATCACAACCGAGCTTTGGCTCAATTGTCTGGTAAATTTAATGTCCAAACTGATGCCATCAAACGCATGACCATTTGGGGTAATCATTCTTCAACTCAATACCCAGATGTCTCACAAGTTAAAATTAATGATGCAACCTTAACTGAGGTTGATCAAGACTGGTATGTGAATGACTTTATCCCTACCGTACAGCAACGGGGAGCTGCCATCATTAAAGCACGTGGCGCTTCAAGTGCAGCATCTGCAGCATCATCAGCCATCGATCACATGCGCGATTGGGCATTAGGTACAGCAGATGGTGAGTGGGTGTCAATGGCCATTCCAAGTGACGGAAGTTATGGTGTGGCACCAGGGATCATCTTTTCTTATCCTGTGACTTGTGCCAATGGTGCTTATCAGATAGTACAAGATTTACCAGTCAGTGAGTTTTCACAAGGTAGAATTGATGCCACCGAAGCTGAGTTAAGAGAAGAGCGAGCTGCAGTTGAGCATTTGTTTTAATTAAATAAATACAAAAGTTCATAGATAAAGCCATGCTTCTTAAGTATGGCTTTTTTGTTGTTAGTGCAAAAAATTTCAGCCAAAACACGTTATAATCAATTGGTGTTGTGTGTAATGGATATTTGTTTCTTTGGATAAAATCTTAAAAACCGAAATAAAACTGGTCAACCAGTTGGTGAATCAATTGGTTATTATTTGGATGGTTTTAAGCACTGTTGGAGTGGTACTGATTGCCTTGAGAGCCAAGGACTTGGTA
>JBPOFV010000080.1:0-8014 GCA_051252335.1 Marinicella sp.
ACTGAAGACAATGCCTACATTCGCCTGATCGATCAATTGGCCTTAGAATCCATGGCATGCAGTTTCAACAACGGCGTCACGTGCCAACCCAAAAATTACAACATGTTAGATCGATGCAAACAAGTCCCCGAAGTGTGTGGATTGAGTTTTAACCAGTGGTTTGACACTTATGTCTCTATGGGCATTAAAGCGGATGTAAAAATATTGTCTGATTATTATCAACAACTTCAACCCAGATAACATTGATTAAGTTACGACGGGATTATTGATAATAAAATACTTACTATGAAAACAGTCACCAAATTAAGCATGCTGATGATTTTGGGAGTGTGGTTAATGTGGTTATTATTTGCAGACAAAAAAACGAATACCAATACAAACATCAACCTCATCACACAGGAGCCAAGACTCGCCTCAAATCATGCCGCCATTCAACCAGAACTCAAGCAATACTCACCTCCCCAAATAACCCCTGTTAAGCATGAAGTTAAGGTATCAGCTTTTGAGTCAAATTCACCATCGTCATTGAGTTATATGACACTCTATCGTTGGTCAAGAGCATGGCGCACATGTAAAAACATCAAGGACTACCAACAACAAGATCAATGGTTTGATGCCTCTCAATATTTAATCTCAAAAATGCAGCAAAATGGTACGCTAACTCCAAACCTCCCTACTTCAACCCAAATAGAAGCCTTACAATCACACGCCAGTGAATGTTTAGAAATTCAATCCAAACTGGCCAAGATAGACATACCTCCATCTAGCCAACAACTCGGACCCGTTTTGTCTGAACCATTTCACACGACCAAACATGTAATGCAATTGTTACGTACCTACAAAACCACTACAGAAAAAGGAAGCAGACTCAAACAGGTCATTGACCTCAGTCACCAATGGGTTCAATTATTTCAAGCAGTCATTGAAGTGTCTAAAGGTAATGAAAGTACCAATGAGGTACACATTGAAATCATTACCGACGAACTTAAGCAGCTGCGAATGAAGCAAGCCATGATGCACAGCAAGGTATCAAGTGCTGAAAATAAAGAACAACACATGAGTGATTACATGGCGTTGTACATGAGCATCGAAAAGAACAAAAAAGACCTTCAAGATTTGATGGTTATCGATGAAGCCGAAAGAAGCCAAGCCCTCGCTGATTTTTCTGTCATAAATAAGCAATTATTTGAGTTTTTGCAAAGCCCAGACCCCGATATTTTTTATGAAGCTCATGTGACCCTGGAACAAAACAACACCTTGTCCTACTTTAATTTTAGCCCACACAAAAATCTAGGCATGCGAGCGCTGAAAAGACCCTTCATTGAATACGTGTTTCCAGAACAAATAATCATGGATACCTTGGGGTTGAATAACCCTGATTGGTTCAATCATTTGATTCCTTATGCCATGCAGATGTATTTATGCGAATTGGGTGCTGACTGTGGTATTGACAGTGAATGGGGAAAATACCATTGTTTCCAATCTTATACAGGTTTCAATACCACAAGTTGTGAGCTGGATCTATTGAGCTTTTATCAAGATCAATTACTCAGCCCAAATCAACATGAAGATGTCCAAACTGTGCTCAGTGCGGTACGAGATTTGTATGCCCATTAAGCGAATAATTGCCGTTATTTTGATGCTTGTTATAGTTTGGTGTTTCATGCCGATCGGCCTTTTTAATAAGCAGCTAAGCACCGCAGAGAATCCTGCTATTAAGCCATCAAGTGAATCAAAAGAGGACGCTTACCAGACCAATAATGACATACCTAAGTCGACGACATATGCTCAACAATACACCAACAACAGCCTTTCAGAAGTGTATGCAGAAATAAATCCACCTTTGTTCAGTGATGACCCTTACATCGAGTTGCTTTCATTAAAAATGTTTCTTGGCAAGTGCCAGGAACCTGATCGTTTCCCAGAGTTGTTTGCTATTTATGGAGACATTTTCAAATCTCAACTGGAGTTAACCGAGCAAATAAAAGTGGATTGCCAAAAACATGCCATGCGCTACCCCTTGGTCATGTCTGCAATGAAATCCACAGACTGGCTCAAGGCAATTCAGCCAAAAAGTGACTTCGGTCAATTAATGAAAAATCGTAAACTATACGAAGAACATGAAGAAAGACCAATGATCAATCAGCATATTCTCCAGACCAGCTTAAGCACTAACAACAGTGCGATGATTCTTTACGCCAACAAAATCACTCAATTTGACTCCATTGATTTATCACAACAAGCCACCCTTATCAGCAGTCAAGATAATCAATACATAAAACAAGTAAATCACATCGCCATTAATATACTGGCTTGCCAATACCAAAATGGCATGGCTTGTCAGAACACTTCTGGCATGATGTTGTCGATTTGTGCAAGGTTCCCGAATGCCTGTGGCATGGACTATGTCACTTGGTATGATGAAAACACTTTATCTGGTATGAAAAAAGACATTAATTTGCTGCTGGATTTTTACCAAGAATTACACCAATAATTTTCACCCTATATGTAATTTAAAAGTGGCCCTCTTAAGCGATTGCCTTATGGTATAATTTTTGCCCAATGGCGATTCAAGCCAAAACAATACTAATTTTAACGGGAGCAAAATATGTCTGAACAGCAGGTTTCTGCAACAGGCCCCATCACCCGTGGCGCTTATCCCGAGCTAACGCCACATGCCGTGATCGTGGGTTATTTTTTAGGTGTTATTCTGGCTATATCAATCGGTTATGCCTCACTTAAATTGGGCTTTTCGATTGAAGGATCAGAATTAGCCGCTATCTTAGGTTTTGGTATTCTAAGAGGCATTTTACGTCGCCGATCTATCATTGAAAACAATGTGGCTCAAACCGTAGCTTCAGCAGTCAATGGTGCCTCATCAGGCATGATGTTTTCGGTGCCAGCGATCTTTATATTGGGATATGCCACAGAGTTCAACCCTTATGTGTTGACTTTTGGTGCCATTGCCGGCGCCTTTTTGGGCATAGCTTTCATCATTCCTTTGCGTAAGCAAATGATTGATTATGAGCGACTTACCTATCCTGGCGGTGTGGCAGTGGCTTCTATTTTGAAATCACCCGGAGCCGGGATCAACAAAGCCATGTTGTTACTGGGTGCCATGTTGATTTCTGGATTAGTCCATTTAGTTACTATTTATTATGACGTCCATGACTGGGCACTGTTTGACCAGCTGGGGCTGCCGGCCTACCTCAACGGGACCTGGTATTTGTCCTTAATGACCATCGGTGTGGCCTTTATTGCCGGCCGTGGTGGCTTGGCCTTCATCATTGGAGGTTTTGTTTGTTATTGGATCATTGCACCTTTATTAGATATCACTGGGATGTTCCCAGTTAATGCTGCTGGTGAAGTGGTCTCAGATCCGAATCAATTGCGCTTGATGCTATTTCGACCAACGGGTATCGGCATGTTGATTGGTGGTGCCATTGTCGGCGTTATTTTTGCTCTGCCGTTAATCAAATCAGCGGTTAAATCAATGCAGTCTTCAGCCAAGAGTGAAGCAGCCCTCAGCAAGGATGAACTGCCGATTAAACTGTTGTATTTTGCCGTCGCGGGCGCAGCTGTTCTGTTGTGTATCATGGCGGTAACTTCGACACAAGAAGTGGGCATTGTTCGCGGTCTAATGATGGGCGTATTGGGTACTGTATGGATTTGGATGGCAGGAATCATCTTGTCAGAAGCCATAGGCCGTACCAATTGGTCTCCCTTATCTGGTATGACCTTAATTGCGGTCACTTTATTGATCATGATCACCCAAACTTTTGGCGGTATGAGTACTGCCTCTGCAGTGGTGGCAGCAGTCACCGTTGGTGCAGCCACATGTGTGGCCATGAGTCAAGCCACTGATTTGATGCTGGATATGAAGACTGGTTATCTGGTCGGTGCCACACCGAGAAAACAACAACTGGGCCAATTTTTTGGTGCCTGGTTGGGTCCGATAGTAGTCATCATATTGATCTTTACCCTCGACAAAGCATTTGGCTTGGGTGGCGACGAATTCCCCGCACCACAAGGTCAAGCATTGGCCTCCATGGTTGAAGGCATAACGGGCGGTGAAGTACCGACTGAGAAATACATGGCTGGTGCTGTACTGGGTGGTTTGTTGTCACTGTTGCAAGCTGGTTTAGGTATCACCGTAGGTCTTGGGTTCTACTTACCTTTCAATATCGTATTAACTTATGCTTTAGGTACACTGTTACGTGAAATCGTTGACCGCAAAGCAGGTAAAGTTTGGTCAGAGTCCAAAGGTATTCCGATCGCCGCTGGTTTGATCGTCGGTGAGGCATTGGTTGGCGTGGGTAACGCCGTTTATGTTATAGCCAACGCAGGATAAGGAGAAAAATATGAAAAACATCGCATTTATTTTAGTGATCCTGTCATTTTTAGCAGGTGCATTTCTAACTTCACTGGATGAAAAAGCCATGAATTGGACTTACTTCATCCCAGTGATGGTGGTTGGTTTCATTGGTGCATTTGTCTATAAAAAAGAATCCAATGCCGCTGCCAAGCACGGTGACTTGTTGCAAAACAACAAACAGGTACTGATCGATTCATTGACTAACATCATTAACAATTTGGACTCGCTCAACGGTCGCAAGGACAAAGTGCCTACCTATGAAATGCGCTTTGAAATCGACAAACTGTTCCGAGATGACTTGATGAATTTTGCTGATGCTCGAGACAGCATGAAGCATTTATTTGGCATTCAAGATTTTGCTGACATCATGTCCAGCTTTGCTGCTGGCGAACGCTACATCAATCGGGTGTGGTCAGCCTCAACCGATGGTTATATCGATGAAGTGATGATGTATGTAGAAAAATCATTGTCACAATTCCAGCATGCCAAAGAAGAGTTTGATACTGCTTTAAGTAAAGCAGCATAAACGCATCATCTCAATGATTGAAGGCCGCAATTCTCGGCCTTTTTTTTCATTATAAATTCAACCAGACACACCCCTTAATCCCCTCTCAAGAGGGGAAACTGGATTAACCTTCTTTTTAGTGTGACCCGTTGATTATCGTTTTTAGCTTACTTTTCAAACAACATATTTCCTCAGCCATCAGTACTCCGGTATTTGTTACTAATAAAAGCAACCGTCTTGTAGCTATAGATATAAAGCGTTTTAATATCTCGCTCAACTCCCCTCTGGTGAGGAGACTAAGGGGTGTGTTTTTTAAGTTCATGATCCACTAAATCATACCCATGACCGAATCTCCCCTCTGGTGAGGAGACTAAGGGGTGTGTTCTCTAAACTCATTCCTGGTTTCTGCAAATACAGCCAATATTCTGCCCATGATTTTTACATCTCAAAACAATGGTATATAATAATTAACAAAAAATTGAGGAGAATAATATGTCAGTAACATTGATGCAACTTTGGTTGCCAATTCTGTTAGGCGGTGTATTTTGTTGGATTGCCAGCGCTATTTTTCATATGGTGATCAAACACCACAACGCCGATTACAAACCCATCAGTAACGAAGATCAAGTATCTGATGCCATGCGTGAGGGCAGCCCAAAACCAGGTTTGTATACCATGCCGTTTTGTATTGATATGAAAGAAATGGGCGATGAAGCCATGCAAGCCAAATTCGCCAAAGGACCGGTTGCCATGATCAGTGTATTCAATGACGGTATGCCGCCTATGGGTAAATTACTGGGCCAACAACTGTTGTACTTTGTATTGGGTTGTTTATTCATCGCTTACGCCTCAACCTTATCGTTAACTGCAGGCGCCGATTACATGGCTGTATTTAGAGTGGTGATGGTAACCAGTTTCTTGGCTTTTGGCTGGGGACTTATACCATTTTCAATTTGGATGGGGCATCCATGGTCCAATTGCGTGCGGTTTTTAATTGATGCATTAATCTATGGAGCCATAGTGGCAGGTACATTTGCTTGGCTGTGGCCGGCTGCTGCTTAAGTTAAATCAAGTTTTAAGCACTTCCAACAATTCATCAAAACGATGAATTTCATGGTCATGGTCATTGAAATTGTGGGCTTGTTGGCGAAAATTGAACCAACAAGTCTGCATCCCAAAATCTGCAGCACCTTGAACATCACAACGGTAATTATCACCAACCATTAAAACTTGCTCCGGGTCTGACCAATTCATTAAGTCACAAGCATGGGCAAATATTTCTGGTTCTGGTTTGGCCACTCCCAATTCTTCAGAGATCACCAAAGCACCAAAATGATGTTGGATTAAACTGCTGGCAAAACGCGGTTTTTGTACCCGTGCCAAGCCATTGGTGATGATGGCCATTTCACAATGTTGGGAAAGGGCATTTAATGTGTGCTCAACATGCGCCAATAAATACTGACACTTGGCCAATTCATCCAAATAGTGCCAACTAAAAGATTGAACATCAGCAGTCTGCCCAACAAACTCAAACAAATTCTGTGCACGGATCCTTTTGAGGTCAGCAATGGTGATGATCTTTTGATCCAACTGCTGCCATAACTTGATATTCATGGATCGATAAAAGTTGATCAAGCCATCGGGCTGTGGCATCTGGAAATGTTTAAGAGAGTTAACCAAGGCCGTTTCTTCTGCCCGATCAAAATCAAACAAGGTGTTATCAGCATCAAAAATCAATCGCCGATAACGGAAACTCATAAAATACCTCGTTGAGACAAATTAGCCTTTATGTCGGCCAATGTTTGTTGCATCGGAGTGATTTCATAACTCAATTCATCTTTGGCTTTTTGGCTGGAACAGCTGTATTGATGCGATATGATTTGTAAGGATTCCGGTGTGAGATCTGGTGGGTTGCCTGTTGCATAAGCCATTGCAGATTTTATTTTCGCCACCAGTTTAATGACGAAAATGGGTTTGTTTCTTTTGGTAACTGATAAACTGAAAGCTGTCGCTACTTGCTCAATGAATTGTTCAAAGTTCAGGTTATGTCCACCCAATATATAATTTTCACCCACCCGACCATTGTTGGCGGCCAGAATACAACCTCTGGCCACGTCTCTGACATCAACAAAAGAACCTGCACCCACAGGTATGGTCGGTAACTCATCTTTGATCATCATTTTGAATAACCTGATCCAATTGTGTTGATCATCAGGCCCTATGATATGAGTCGGATTAACCACCACCGCATTTAATTTTTTTGCATGATCTTTGACCAATTGTTCGGCCATGCTTTTGGTTTTGACATAATTTACCCAACTGCTCAACCCTTCCTGCGGCACATCTTCGGTCAATGCTGTCATACCGTGATGATCAACACCAAATGTGGTGATCGAAGATACATGCAGCCATTTTTGCGCTTGGTTGTGCATGGCTGCTTGAATGAGATTCAAAGTCCCTTCAATATTGGTCGTGGTTTGTCTGGGATTTAATCGACTCCATGTGTTGGTATCAGCTGCCGTATGGAACAAACAAGTCACTTTCTCAGGTAAAGCCGAACGTAAAGATGTGGCATCTAACAAATCTGCTTGCACATATTTGACGCCTTTTATGGGATTTTCTGGTATGCTTCGACACATTGCGGTGACCTGCCAATCGTCTGCTACCAGTTGTCGGCATAAGTGCCTCCCCAGAAAACCTGTTGAGCCTGTCACAAAAGCAGTTGAAGCCATAATTAACCAAGTCCGCAAAATAAATACACAGTTTAATCGATTCTATTAAAGAAGTAGAAATAATCAGGTGAAATCATGCAAGCCATGCCAGTCAAAAGGCACATAACCCAGACCATCAAGTTGTCTTTGCCATTGATCATCAGTCAAATCACAGTGGTGGCCATGACTTTTGTCGATACTGTTATGGCTGGTCGCTTAGGTTCTGTCACATTGGCTGCAGTGGCTGTTGGTAGCTCCTTATGGTCTACCGCCATCTTGTTTGTGTTTGGCATTCTAATGGCCATTCCATCTGTAATTTCAGCCATGGACGGTGCAGATGAGCACCATAAGATTCCAGGTTTTTTTCGTCAAGCCTTGTGGTTGGCCCTATTGCTGGGCATTTTCTTTACCATCATCATTCTG
>JBPOFV010000081.1:0-8008 GCA_051252335.1 Marinicella sp.
TGTCCACTTGATGACGCAACCAGATGTACCTATGAATCGCCTTTTGCTTCACAATATGCACTGGCTGAGCAACAAGGTAATAATCGTGTGATGTTGTTAGATCGAGGCGAAGACTCATTGTTGGCTCGATTGCATTTAATCCGCACCGCCAAAAGCTCAATTGAAATACAAACTTTTATTTGGGTCAACGATGAAGCCGGCCACTTAATCATCAGGGAATTATTGGCAGCTGCAAAGCGAGGTGTTAAAGTTAAAGTTATTATTGACCAACTGTTTTCTATGGGCAGTTCATGGCTGGTTGCTGACTTAGCCACATTACACCAAAACCTTGAGTTTAAATTATATAATCCTGTGTTTCAGGATGCTCATACCTCACCCTTTGAATTTTTCAGCGCATTGGCCTGCTGCATGGCTCGATTGAACAAACGCATGCACAACAAAACTTTCATTGTGGATAATAAATATGGCATTGTTGGCGGGCGCAATTACCAAAGTCGCTATTATGATTGGGATGAAGAATTTAATTATAAAGATCGTGATGTGATGGCAATCGGTCAAGTCGTTAATGACATCAGCACATCATTTGACAGCTTCTGGCAGAGCCCCCATGTAGTTCCTATTGAACATTTAAGAGATGTCAGCGCACGTATATTGAATGACCAAAAATCTAAAATTGATTGGCAACAAGCCTTGCCCAAAAAAGCCACAGATTTAAATGCTTTAGCCGATGATATTTATCACGTCATAAACACATTTTATCCGCACATCATAGCCGTAGAAAACATCGAGTATTTCAGTGACACCCATGATAAACCTTTCAACAAAAAAGCCAGAGATGCCAACAAGCAGTTGACTCAAAAGATACACCAATACTTTGCGGCAGCTGAACACAAAATACTCATTCAAACACCTTATTTAGTTTTCAGCCGCAAAGCACGAAAAACTTTAAAAAAATTGCGCAAGAAAAATCCAGATCTTAAGCTGATGGTTTCTACCAACTCACTGGCCTCCACAGATGCCTATTATGTGTATGCCATTTCCTATAAATACAAACGTTTCTACCTAAAGAAATTGAAAATGCAGATTTACGAGTATAAGGATAGACCCGGCATGCTGGAGCAACAATTTGCTGGAACCAGTATCAATGAACGCACACGGTTTGGCATGCACGGTAAGTCTTTTGTTATAGATGATAAAATTGCCATGATTGGATCACATAATTTTGATCCAAGATCTGATGTTTTAAACACCGAATCAGGCTTTGTGATTGAAAGTGAGGCTTTTGCGAAAATGCTGTCAGAGAATATTGAAACAGATATGCTGGACCAAAACAGTTGGGTCGTTGCAGCCAAAGAACAAATTCCTTTTTTCAGCCGAATCAGTGGTGTGATTGCCACCATTTCAAGAAAGCTGCCTATATTTGATATCTGGCCATTTCGCTATTCAACCAGCTACCAACTTAAACCAGGCTACCCAGAAGTACCTGATAATCACCCCGATTTTTACCAAAATTACGAATCAGTTGGCAATTTTCCAAATGTAAATTTGTCTTCTAAGCAAATACAAACGATAATAATATCAGCTTTTGCCGGTTTTGCTGAACCTGTGATGTAACAGAGAATAACAATGAATAACAAAAATAAATTAATTGTATTGGCCATAATTGTGGCATTAGTTGCTTTACCGTATTGGAGAATTCAACACAACAGTAAATTTTTTGCCGATGGGTTAATGAGTCACTTAAACCACATGGGTGAGTGGACACACAGAAGTGTGAATACGGCTTTAAATGGCGAGATATCAATCAATAACATTACTTTTCGACCCAATGGATATCGACAAAGTATCAGTATAGACTCCATAAAAGTTCATACTGATATGAAAAAACTGCTGTTTTCAGGTTCGCAAAAACTAACCACACATATTCCAAAAACCATGACCTTATCCATCAGCAATGCTCGAGTTGATGGGCTCAGTGGTGACTTACAAACCAACATCAATCGAGCTAATTATTGGCCAATGGCCGCAAACTTTTTAGGTGCTTTTGGTTGTGGAGATGATCCAGGCCCAAGTTTCAGTGATGAACAATGGCGCCAAATTTTTCCTACAACACCGCGCTTTAATCTAGAAGTGAGCTATTCTTTGGTTGATGATTATCATATTGATTTTAACATCAACGTCGACAATCCAGATAGTTGGTTTATCAGTTGGTCAGGCACATTGACCAGACCCACTGATATTGAGCGAATCTCATTCAATGACACCATAGTTGACACTTTATATTATTATCACAGTGATCAAGGATTTAATCAGAAAAGGAATGAAGTTTGTGCTCAAGCAAATAAAGATTCATTTGCTGCTTATCGCTTAAAAAGCGCTGAAGAAATTCAAAAATATTTACGCGTATATGCGGGTAAAGAAATGCCAACCTTTTTAAGCAATCAATACCAAAGAGCCCTGTCTGAGAACATCGAAATGAATGCAATTTTTGACCTGCGTGATCCCAGATACATCTATGAAGTGGTTGCCATGAATCAAAAAGACTATTATTCCAGTGTCAATATGGAAGCTGCATTAGGTGAAAATGAATACCAAAAAATTGAGTTGGCAGATATCGACTTTTTAGAACTAGACATGGATACCTTGCGAGCAGAAATGGAAGCCAAGCAAAAAGAAGCGGACCGCCTTGAAGCTGAAGCCAATAAACCCAAAGAATTGTTGAAAACCATCACCCATTCTATTGGTCAAAGCGTTAATGAAGTGAAAATTAACAATTGGGCATTGGCGGTTGGACAAAACATCAAAGTCCGGACCAAACGGGGACGCCCCATATTCGGTCGTTTATTAGCAATCGATACCAAACAATTAACCATCGCAACTAAATACATGCGTGGCGATGCCACCATTACCGTCTCTAGGAAAGATGTGGTGTCTATGAGTGTCAGCCGTTAACGACAACTCTTGAATAAATTGGGCGAAAAATTACTGAGCCATTGGTGGTTTTGGCTGGTTCTATTACTGGTGTTGGTGTTTGTCAGCTTATCACTGGGAACTGTGTATGTTCCCATCTCGGCTTTTTTCGACAGCCAGTCGACTTATTATGAAATTATTTGGTCCTTGCGATTGCCACGCATTTTAAATGCCATTATGGTAGGCGGATGTCTGGCATTGGCTGGATTATTGATCCAGAACTTGGTAAAAAACCCATTGGCTGATCCCTACCTGCTAGGCGTTTCCGGAGGTGCTGCATCAATACAATTGGTGGTCATCATAATGGGTATTAGCCTGTCCCAAAACGTTTTATTTGCCTTTGGATTCCTGGGTAGTATGGTTGCCACTTTACTGTTGTTGAAATTGAGTTACCATGGCCGTATTCGTCCAGATAAGATCACCTTAAATGGTGTGGTATTGGCTTTTGGTTTTGCTGCTTTTATCAGTTTTGTATTGGCCACAGCTTCAGGCCAACAAATTAAATCCATGATGTTTTGGCTGATGGGCGATCTCAGTTTTTCAGAGCCAAATTTATTGATGCCTTTCATCATGCTGATCAGTTTTTTTGTTTTACTTAGACTCAGCCGTACCCTAGATCTGTTAGCCAGAGGTGATATGTTTGCCCTGAAGTCAGGTATCCATGTCAGTCGAATCAATTTATGGGTCTTTGTGATTACAGCGCTGTTGACTTCAATGGCAGTGGCCCAAGCTGGCACCATTGGCTTTGTCGGTCTAATCATCCCACATACGGTGCGCTTATTCGCTGGCTATCAACACCGGCAGTTAATTCCAATGTGCTTGTTGGTAGGTGCCTGTTTTTTGTTGGGTGCTGATACCTTAGCCAGAACCGTGATGAGCCCTATCCAGCTGCCTGTAGGTATATTCACTGCGCTAATTGGTGTGCCTGTGTTTTTATGGTTAAACCGGAAAGTCTGATGCTCAAACTGCAAAACTTAAGTCTTATGCAGGAACAGAAAACGGTTTTTCGTGGACTCAATTGCGAATTTAAAACCGGGCAATTCTGGGGTATAGTCGGTCAAAATGGTGTGGGAAAATCTACATTATTACAAACCATAACTGGCATCAACACGCACTATGATGGACTTATTACCATAGATGGGGACAATACAGCCCACATGTCTCCAACCCATCGAGCACAAAAACTCAGCTACTTACTACAAGACCAAGAGCCTTGTTTGGCTTTTTCGGTTAAGGATGCTGTTGGTATGGGTCGCTTTCCGTGGCAAAGCCAGCGGCAAATTGATCAAGAAATAACGGCACAGGCACTGCATACATGCCGCATCAACTCGTTAAAAAATAGATCCATCTTAAAGTTATCTGGTGGCGAACGTCGTAAAGTTGAAATTGCAACTTGTTTGGCACAACAGTCTGAATACCTTTTGTTGGATGAACCATTGAACCATTTAGACATGGTTTACCGCAAACACATCATCGATGTATTCAAGTCCATCAGTCAGGATCATTGTGTAATCATGGTCTGCCATGATTTGGATGTGGTCAAAACGCACTGTACCCATGTTTTGATGCTGATGGCTAATGACTGTTATCTGGCTGGAACATCAGCTACAATATTGAATGAAAACAACCTCGAAAGACTATTTGATGACCACAGCAAACACAATTAAAAACAACTTTATGGCAACCATTGCCCAGCAATGGCTGACAGCCAAAATCATCTCACAAAAAGAGTTTGCTCGATTGTTAGAAAAATCCACGGTTTTATCTGCAACAATTCACCCCTATATTGCAATTGTTGACAACAAGTTAACCAACTTAAAAACAGGCAACCCAATCACCCTTGAGTTTTTAACTCAATGGGTAGCCAAAACCAATAAATTGGATTACCTGAAAATTGACCCGACTAAAATCAATGTCAATCAGGTTACACAGGTCATCTCACAAGCTTACGCAAGACAACATCAGATTCTACCAGTCTTTGTAGATGACAAAGAGATCGTCATTGCAGTTGCTGACCCCAAAAGTTCATCTTGGGTCAACGACATTCAGAAAATTCATCGCCAAAAAATCAAACGCGTTCATGCCAACCCCATCGATATTCAGCGATTGCTGTTTGAGTTTTATGGTGTAAACCGCCAAGTACAAAGTGCTAAAAAATTACATAAAGGCAAAAGCAGTGACCCCATTCTGAATCTTGAGCAGTTGGTTAAATTAGGTGGAAAAAAAGACATTAATGCCGATGATCAACATGTCATAGGCTTGGTAGACTGGTTGCTTCAATATGCTTTTGACCAACGAGCCAGTGACATACATTTGGAGCCCAAAAGAGACAATTGTTTAATCAGATTCAGAATCGATGGCAAACTGCTTAAAGTTTATGACTTGCCTCCACCGGTGATGGCGGCTGTCACCAGTCGAATTAAAATATTGTCTCGAATTGATGTGGCTGAAAAACGCCGTCCACAAGATGGCCGCATTAAAACCTTATCTCAAGGCAACCGTGAAATTGAATTGCGGGTTTCTACCATGCCCACCACATTTGGGGAAAAATGTGTGATGCGTATTTTTGATCCTGATGCAGTCGTGGTGGATTATCGAGATTTGGGTTTCAGTGATTCTGAAGCTGCTAATTGGAAACAGTTAATCAACCGACCTCATGGTATTGTCCTGGTTACTGGACCTACCGGTTCTGGTAAAACCACAACTTTGTATTCAACACTGAAAAAGTTGGCCACGCCTGAAGTGAATGTTTCTACTGTTGAAGACCCAATTGAAATGGTAGATCCCATTTTGAATCAGATGCAGGTAAACCCCAAGATTGGTTTGCATTTTGCTGATGGTGTCAGAACATTGATGCGACAAGATCCAGACATCATAATGATTGGAGAAATACGAGATTTAGAAACAGCACAAATGGCAGTACAGGCATCACTAACAGGACATTTAGTCCTCTCCACATTACATACCAATGATGCGCCATCCAGTGTCAACAGACTGTTGGATTTAGGGGTCCCCGACTATTTGCTTCGCAGTACCTTAGCGGGCGTTTTGGCGCAAAGGTTGATTCGATTGTTATGCCCTCACTGCAAAACACCCACCAAAGTTGATGCTGAAAAATGGGTCTCGATGGTACATCCATTTGACATACAACCGCCTAAAGAATTATTTGAAGCCAACGGCTGCGATGAATGTAGAAACACCGGTTATCATGGTCGTTCAGGCGTGTTTGAAATGATGCCAATCCAGAATGAAGTGCGGCGATTAATCAGAAACGATGTACCCTCAGAGAAAGTCGCGGCGGCGGCTTATCAGCAAGGTATGATGCCTTTGCGAATAGCTATTTCACACCTGCTAAAAGCAGGTAAAACTTCCTTGGAAGAAGCCATTAGATTGGCACCACCAGATTTTCACTGATCATGTTTCTCATCATCCAAACTGGCGATCCAGTTGCCAAAGCGCAAGACTGCTATGGATCCTTTGCACAATGGTTCATAACTGGTATGGGACTGCCGTCTGAGCAAGTACAAATCATTGATGTTCACCGCGGTCAAGCCTTACCCAAATCTCTTCAAGTGATAGCTGGACTGAAAGGAATCATAATCACTGGCTCTGCCGCTATGGTAACAGACCGTGATCCTTGGCTGCTATCAACTCAACGTTGGTTGAATCAAATCTTTCAGTATGAGATTCCGACCTTGGGTGTTTGTTTTGGGCATCAATTATTGGCTGATATGTTAGGTGGAACAGTCGGTTATAACGACCAAGGTCGACATATGGGTTACAGCCAATGTAAGCTGCTTGAAACGGCTAAAAATGACCCCTTATTCAAGCGACTGTCTTTGGAATTAGTCGCTAAGAATGATCAATTTTCAACGTTAGTTTCACATTTACAAGTGGTCACAGCCTTACCTAAATCTGCCACTTTACTGGGCTCAACAGCCATTGACAAAAACCATGTGTTTCATGCTGAAAAATCATTGTGGGGAATGCAGTTTCATCCAGAGTGGTCTGCTGAAATTATGTCGACATATATCGAAGCTCGAAAACCAGACTTATTGGCCGAAGGCTTCAGCCCTGACACCATGATAGCAGAGTTACAACCTTGTCATGATGCCTACAGTTTACTGAATGATTTCACACAACTGGCCTTAAACTTCAAAGCCTGATCACAGCTCTGCATTGTGATAGACATTTTGTACATCATCTAACTCATCAAGCATATCGATAAACTTTTCAAAATTAGGCATGTCATCTGCAGAAATAGGTGCTGTTGTTTGGGGCACAAATTGAATTTCATCAACTTCGAAGTCAATGTCTTCATAGGCATCTTGTAAAGCTTGCTTGGCTTTAAAATATTCTGTTTGAGGTGCAAATACTGTTAATTGACCGCCTTCAGACTCGATGTCAATGACATCCACATCGGCGTCCATCAATACTTCCAATGCCGCATCTTCATCATCCCCAGCAAAAACCAAAATAGCCACGTGATCGAACATATGCATCACGGTTCCTTGGGTACCAATTTTACTTTCAGTTTTGGTGAAGCATAAACGCACATCACCAAAAGTTCGGTTGGGGTTGTCCGTCAAACAATCTACAATTACCATGCACCCACCAGGACCATAACCTTCGTACCGTGCCACAGCAAAATCTTCGCCTCCACTGCTGGTTGATTTATCAATTGCATTTTTGATGACATGGGCAGGTACTTGGGCTTTTTTAGCTCGGTCCAATAAACTCCGTAAAGCTAAATTCCCATCTGGATCTGGGCCACCAGACTTTGCACAAACGTAAATTTCACGACTGAATTTACTGTAAACTCGAGCATTGGCATCCGATGTTTTTGCCATTGATTCTTTGCGATTTTGGTAGGCTCTTCCCATGATGACTCTCTGAAATTTAATAAAGTCGCTATTTTACCGCGAACTGCTTGGATTGCAAAACAGAAGGTCAATAACCTTTTACTTCTGTGTGACTCATTGAACCTGATTACAGTCTTGCCAATGACTCTATAGTCAATATTTCAAATCAACTGTAC
>JBPOFV010000082.1:0-7974 GCA_051252335.1 Marinicella sp.
CTTGTGTCATGGTGATGTAATTTAAGTCAATATTGTGTGCATGATAAGGTCCATTTTTTTCAATCATAATCTGTGCTTTATCAGCAATCAGATGGTGCGCTTTTCCCGATGGTTCTGCATAACTTAAGGCGCCAGATGGACAGGCTTGAATCACAGCTTTGACTTCCTCAACTGAGGCATTATCTGGATTAACCCATGGTTTTTTACTGGTGTCAAAAACACGGTTGAGTTGAGCGCCACAAATGGCAGCATGAGAACACAACTGTTTATTGTAATGAACATCGATGTCTTGCCCTTTATAGATAAAGATTGCTGCTTTTTTAGGAGATGATGTGGCTTCACAATTGAAGCCAATTTCATTGTGTGAGCCATCACAAAAAGGTTTGGTGTTTGAGGCCCCACAGCGGCACAATGCCACGGTTTTTTTCATTGTTATGGAGTTGCCATCGGTATCTGCCAGAGGCGGCATGCCTTTGACCATCAATGGCCCATTATCAATGGCTTGAATGGAGGGTTTTTGATCAGGTACTTTGTTTACAGGGGCCACTGAATTATTGATTTTACCGGTCATTCTTAATCCGTCTTGTATGTTTAAGAACATCAAGCTGAGGTTGGAAGCACCTGCCAATAATTCAATCGATTGGATCACATAGAACCAAACATCAAAAGCACCTATAGAAGCTTTGTTTTCTAAATAAAAGGCGGCAGGTAATAATACAACCAAACCAGTAGCGGCAACGATAGGCATTCTTTTTTTCTTGCGCAACAAGGGTGCATCTGTTCTGTTTCCTGCCATCGACATCCCTGATCCACCTGCAATCATCATGGCTGGGATCAATATAAACATGCCTTTTAAAATCCAGTTTTTGACTGCGGCTACTGTGTCATGGCTGGAGAAAAGTTCAGTGTACAAAGTGGATGTCCAAAAACATAAAATTGTGAGAAATGCGATACCACCGGCAATGGCATGAATTTTAGTTTTCATGTGTCAACTCCTGGAATTATAATGATCTGTTTTACTAACCATACAACATATGACAACATGTTGTCAAATGTTACAATGAATTATGACCAAATCCAAACAAGGACAACTACTGACAGATGTGATTTTAAAAACCTTTCATTTCAATGGAGTTTTAACAGCTGCAGGTGATTTGCTTACACAAGAATATGGGCTAAGTAGCGCTCGGTGGAAGGTTATGGGGGCAATTACAGAGTCACAACAAGCATTGAGTGTGGCTGAAATTGCTCGTTTAATGGGATTAACGCGTCAAGCTGTACAGCGCTTATCTAATGAAATGGTCCAAGGTGGTTGGTTAATTTTTAAAGAAAACCCAAAACATCAACGGGCTAAATTGGTGTTGCTCAGTGAGCATGGAAAAAAAGTCTACGCGGCTTTAGACCAGAAACAATCAATGTGGGTCAATGAGTTAGCAAAACAGATCAAAACTGAAGATTTACAAGTTACAAAATCGGTTATAGAAAGAGTCATTAAATTGATAGAGTCAGATAAGGACTGAAGATTTTCGTGATTTTTATTGGGTATAAAAACTAAGCGAATAAACTTGATATTTAACGCATACCAAATTTGATGATGATTTCAGTGAATGAGCTGACCAGAAATCGAAATGGTTTTAAAAAGATGTTCCTCCCATCTAAATCCTGACTGATGTCTCGGTGGTTTTCTTCATCTTTTAGAATAGAATTCACTGCTTCATATGCGTTTTGGTCATGGTTGTTTTTTAGATAAACCAATTGTTGTTTAAGGTGGTTGACCACCACAGATTCAACGGCCCAAGTACAAGCCATGATTCCTTTTCTGCCAAATAAAGCCGAGACAAAACCCATAAAATAACCGCCAACGCCGCACAGCCAATAGCTTTTGCATTTCACGCCATTGCGAGCTTGAATTTCATCCCAAAAGACATTTAAATGCCGAGTTTCGTCTTCCATGAACTCTTGTAACAGCGGTTTCATGTCTTGCATGAAAACACTTGCAACCAGAATTTGGGCCCGGTAAATATTGATGGCACCAAACTCACCAGCATGGTTAACCTTCAGTATCTTCTTTGCTGTATCTATTGGTCCTGAACTGTCCTTGTATCGCACTGTTCAGTTTTTCTGTAAGGCCTGAATGGGATCAAGTTCAGCCGCTTGTTTGGCTGGATAATAACCAAAAGCAACACCGGTGACTAAACAGACACCAACGGCCAGTATGATCGAGAAGAAACTCCAGGCCACAGGCCAACTGGCCAGCGATTGAATCAAGAATGACAACACGATGCCCATGATGATTCCCAGTACGGCCCCCACAGCAGCAATGGTGGCGCTTTCTATCAGGAATTGATTTTTGATGTCAACCTTCCTGGCGCCCAAGGCACGTAACAAACCAATTTCCTTGGTCCTTTCTAGCACTGTCGCTAACATGATATTCATAATTCCGATGCCACCAACCAATAATGAAATACCAGCAATACTCGACATCACAATGGTGAATATCTGTTGGGTTTGGTTTTGTTGGTTCAGTAAAGATGCAGGGACCACAATCTGGAAATCATCTATGTTGCCGTGGCGGCGTTTTAGCAACCGATCTATGGCCACTGAAGCCACTTGTGGTTTGATGGATTCATCCAGGCCAACACGGATGGTATCCAATTGGCTTTCAAGCATTTCAAGTTTGAGTCGTTTAAAAGCAGTTTCAACAGGAATAAAAATCTGATTGTGTTCGGCGCCCAATTTTATCCCTTGAATTTCATCTTTAGACAATTCGTCTTTACGTAGAATGCCGATCACTTCAACCCACAAGTGATTGACCTTAATCCGTTGTCCCATGGCATCACCATCGGGAAACAGTTGATCGGCAGCTTCTGAACCAATCACAGCGACTTGCGTGAAGGTATCGTTATCAGCTTTGGTGAATAGTCTGCCTTCAGAAACCTCTAAATTGGTCATGTTAAAACAATCGGGAGATACCGCTTTAACGGCCCCATCAGAATTGGCGTTGACCGAAAATAAGCTCCAGGTTTTGATGGTCTTTTCACCACATGTTTGTTCCACAAACGGTAAGCTATTACTGATGGTTCTGACATCATTCATAGACAGCCCAAGGGTGTCTTCACGAATTTCCTTCAAGGTTTCTTGATCAAATGTTTTTTCTTCAATCACCAGATTGCGTAAACCCATTTTTTCGATCAAACGAGTGGCTTCCGCTTGAGCTCCTTCGCCGATGCTGAGCATGGCAATCACTGCTCCAACACCAAAAACCATACCTAATAAGGTCAGTAAAGTACGCAACTTATGATGCATCATTTCTGATATGGCATGACGCAAATTAATTCCTATGGCATTCACAGTCTGGCCTCCGCAATGGTGTCTACAGGTTGAGTTAAGGCAATGACATCACCATCTTTTAAACCCGTAGTAATGGTGCATAAACTGGAGCTGCAAAAACCAGTGGTGACCGATTGTTGGTTAAACTCTTGACCACTCTTGATAAAAACCCAGGTGTGGTCTTGTTCACGGAACACACTTTGAATGGGAACCACCAATCCCTGATCTTGTTCTATCACTCGAATGTTGGCATCTAGCCTTTGTCCTGGTTTTAGTTGATCATTGTGTTGTGACTCCAGTGCCACAGTTACAGTGAAATACTTCACTGGATTGTCTCTTTCTTTGGGTTGAGCTGTTTGGCTGATGGTACTGACAGTTCCTTCGTATGAGCTGTCAGGAAAGGCATGTAATGACACCGTGACTGCCACACCTTCTTTGATGCCAATGGCCTCCACTTCAGGGACAAAAACTTTGGCCTGCATTTGGCTCAAATCAGGCAATTTGGCTAGTTTAGCTCCCGGGAAAACAGATTTACCCGGTTCTGGTAACGAGCCATCCCAACTGGGTTCTAGGACAAACAAACCATCATGTGGCGCCCTGATTTCTAAAGCACTGAGACTGGCATTGTTCATTTCTAATTTAGCCACTTGTTTTTGTTTGTTACTTTGAAGTACGGCTTTTTCTGATTCAGATTTGTCTTCGAAGTTGTCTTCAACTTTATCAATGTGGTCGGCTTTGGCCTTAAGAAACTCTTCGTTGTCTCCGGCTTCAATCATTTCAATCTTGGTGTATAGCAGCGGGTCATCAATGTTGAATTGTTTGGCCAAATCATACTCATAGTCAATTACCTGCGACTCGGCATCAAAGCTGAATTTGGTGTTGTCGATTTCACGGTCTTTGGCCAGCATAGAGTACATGATTTTTTGAATTTCAAAATTGGTTTCATCCACTTCTAATTGAAAGCTGCTGCCATCAAAACGGGCCACTATTTCGCCTTCTTTGACGTTGGTAAACTGCGGTTTAATCCAGGCCAATGTTTGAGGGCGTCTGGAAGTGGCTGGCGCGGTTATGGGTGTGGATTTAACGGCCTCCAATTCACCTTCAGCATGAATTTCAAACACCACCTTATCAGCAGTGACTGCAATGACAGGGGTGGAATCAATTTCCTGGTTGTCACAAGCCAATAAAGACAATATGAGCGCCAAGATCAATATATGTTTGCTCATCACGACTCCGGTAAGATGGTTGCTTTGATACTCATGCCAGGTCGCATGATGGTTAAATTTAAATCATCAATGGAAACCACGGCATCCAGTATTTTGGAGGGTTGGTTTTTTGACTTGGTACGAACCACTTTGGATAACGATTGAATTTCGCCGGTGAATTCCATGTCAGGATAGGCGTCCAAAACAAATTTAACTTGTTGGCCTTCTGAGACCCGAGACATGTCATTTTCTTTGATTTCTAATTGCGCAACAATTTGTTCTAGATCAGCCACCTCAGTAACTCTGGCACCACCCCAAACTGAATCACCAACGGCATATTTGTTATTGTTCCAGTCAGTTTGGTGCATCACAATGCCTTTGCGCTTGGACATGATGCGCATACGCTGGATCGAGTTATTCAGCTCTTCAACTTCAGCAGCTAGCTTTGCTATGTTGGCTTCCAGGATTTCTATTTCGGTATTGAGCTTGTCATTGGTTAAGCGTTTGTCATCCTGAGCGTGTTGGAATTCGAGCTTGGCCAATTCATACTTCAATTGGTTTTCTTCATACTCGTTCAGTGCGATTACACTTTTTGGTAATTCGGCTTTGCGTTGAGCCTTGTCCAACAACATCTTTTTTTCTTCCACAGCCAGCTCTTTGTTTTGTATGGTTTCAACCTTACCCACTCGAGTGTTCTTAAGCTCTGATTGTTTGATGTTTAATTCGCCTTGTTTATCTAGCAACCGCTCTTTGAGTTGATCGGTTTTAAACATCAATACCGGTTGTCCAGGGTCAACTTGGCTGCCGTCAGGGGCCATAAAGGCAATGGTATATTGCCAAATCCGGCGAATTTTAGGTGGGGAATAATTGTCAGTTTCTAATGCTTTTAATTCACCGTTGGCTTTGAACTCGGTTGAATGACCGGTCTGAATAAAGCCAGAAGTTAATAACATCATCAATAAAAGGTTTTTCATATCACACCTCATTTAACTTAACTAAAGCACTCATGCCTGGTAATAGATCTATTGCATCCGCACCATTTAAGCTGACCTCAACTTCATAATACAAACCATTACCCCAATCTTTTTTATCTCTGCCACCAGATGAAACAGCCGTGATTTCTCCATTCACTTGTGCATCAGGCAGGGCATCAAAAGACACTTTCACAGATTTTCCTTGCGTGATTTTAGGGATGTCTATGGCATTAACCCATGCTTTAACTTTCATGTTTTGCTTTTTAGAGACTTTCATAATTTCCATGCCACTGTTGGCTTGATCACCCACTTGGTATTTGCTGCCAGTCCAAGGATGCGCGGCATAAATGACATATCCTGATTGGGTGGCTTTGATACTCAGGGCCTCTAGCTGCCCTTGCCAATAAGCCAGGTCCTTTTGTTTTTGCTCTAAGCCGATTTCAATTTCTAGTTTTTTTTCTTGATTCTTTTGTTTGATCGCCTGCAAATCATTTTCACTGTCATTCAGGCTTTTGATTGATTTTTTTAATGCCAATTGCCGTTCTTTGAATTCGAGTTCTCCAATGAAATTAACGGGTACATCGGCTTTAAGTTGTGCCACCTTGCGATCTACTTTGGCTTTCTCAAAGGCTAATTTTGCGCTGTTCAGGTCGATTTCAAGTTGTATCATGTCACGCTTAGCGCTGGCTTTAAAGACATCCAATTGCTCCACTTTACTTTCAATGGTGCTGTCAACTTCGCTGCCATCAATGCGCACCAAAAAATCATCGACTTCAACAAAAGTGCCCTCATCGATCATTTCAGAAATCTTGCCTTGCCAACCTCTGACTTGCGGCATATTTATCACTTGCGTTTGACTTGATTCAACGATGCCAGTAAACATTTCTGCATGACAGCTTGAAGCGATAAAAATTAACATTATGGTTTTCATCATGTGACTATTTCCCCGTCTAAGAAATGGATGGTGCGGCCTGCATTTTCTGCAATATCAGGCTCATGTGTGACCATGACTATGGTTTGACCAGCCTGGTTCAATGAAGTTAGCAAGTCGATGATTTGTTGTGAAATGGCACTGTCTAAATTACCGGTGGGTTCATCAGCTAACAGCACTGCAGGTTGATTGATCAATGATCTGGCTATCGCAACTCGTTGAATTTGACCTCCTGACATTTCATTCGACAGGTGATGCATCCTTTCTCCCAGGCCAACCTGTTGTAGTAATTTGATTGCTCGTTCTTCTCCACCTTGTTGTTTTTCAGGTGACGCAAAACGCAAAGGAACCATCACGTTTTCTAATGCGCTCAAGCGAGGTAGTAAGTGAAACCCCTGGAATACAAAACCGATGTGGTCATTGCGTATTTTTGACAATGCATCATCATCTAATGAGCTGACGTCTTGATTGGCCAATTGGTAATGACCTGATGTGGGTTTATCCATACAACCCAATATATTTAACATGGTCGATTTACCTGAGCCCGAACGGCCCATGATGGCTACAAACTCGCCTTCTTCGATGGTTAAGTCCACTTGGTTTAACGCCGTGATGGTTTCACCTTGAGTTTGGTAAATCTTTGATATTTTGTTTAATTCCAACATCCTTGATGTAGCCCCGTTAACGTTTTATAAAGATTAGTGTTTTTTGCCACAATTTAAATGTGTCAAAAGTATGATTTAGTTTAAACCACAAAGTTGCATTAAAGTTCCCTTATTTTATCCGCAAATCGTGGATGAAATGTGAAAACCCCTGATTATGGTATACAGAGTGCCAAAACGGCACTTAATTCGGTGAAAAACACACTGTCTTGAGGAATCAAGCCATGTGCAAACCAAAGAGAAAGCACAATCCAAAAGCCTAATAAAATAATGAGTGATCCTGAAATTGAACGCAACCATTGACTGTATCTACCAGTCATCAGTCGGCGCACAACAGTCTGTGAGATTAACAAGGGTAAAATAGTGCCCAGTCCAAAAAACAACATAAAGCTGGCACCGCGCAGTATATCTGCCGTGGTGGCAGCAATCACCAACATGCCATACAACAAACCACAAGGAATTAAGCCCCACAGCATACCTTTTAAAAATACAGCATAACCTTTATTTGTCAGTTGTAGCCGCTTGAGCTTTTCGCTTACCTTAGGCCAAAAAGGCAATGGTTTTTTGATCAGCAACCATTTGCCTCGATCTTTAAAAATAATGACTGCACCTGCTAGGATCAACATACTACCCATTAATAGCCGCAAAAAGCCACCCCATTGGCCTAAGTTAAGCTGTAGACTCGCACCTTGTACCAGGCCAGCAAACAATACTCCAAGCAATGTATAGGTGGTTACTCGCCCTAAATTGGTCAACAGGGTCTGAGACATGTTTTGTTTTTGGCAAATCACTGCACACAAGCCGCCACACATGGCGATGCAATGAAAACCTGAGAAAAACCCTATCATCAAAGGCGTGACGGCAGACAGCAT
>JBPOFV010000083.1:0-7844 GCA_051252335.1 Marinicella sp.
GTGTTAAACATTTTTTCAAACTGATTTTTGATATAGATTGGCATTTCTATGACAATATTACTGGGGTCATTAGGATCAGTCATGGTATTTAAATGCATGTCATGATTATGCATGTTGATTGATTTAATTTTGAGTAGGAAAGGGCCTTTGAGTGTGGCTTCAGGGGCCTTTTTCAAACCGCTTAATATGTCAGCAGGTGATTTATATTGCTGTTTTGTGCTTTGATCGGCATGGATGTTAAATGCCATGAGGATAAGTAAAAGTGTAATGATGATTTTTTTCATGTGTTGATTATACCTGTAAATATGATAAATTTGATTAGAATTCAAATGATCTGGCAACCCTAAAGCCAATCCTGGGATCTGTTAGATCAGCAGCAGCACTGACGCGGTGATGAATTCGGTATTCTTCATTGGCGCTGCCCCAATTACCACCTCGTATTACACGGTTATTACAGCCGCGGTTAACCCAGGCTGTACCATCTCCTGGTGCTCTGGTGTATGAGTCATGCCAGCAATCTTCGACCCATTCCATGACGTTACCTGATAAGTCATGCAGACCATACATGGATTTGATGAATGAGCCAACTGGTGCAGGCCCCCAATAGCCATCAGTATATTCGCTGAAGCCTTCGCGCCATTTAATTCGGCTTCTTTTGAGTTTATCTTTACCACCCGAGAAATTTCCCCAAATTTGAGATGGTTCATCATTACCCCATGGATACATTGAATCACTTCCAGCACTTAATACAAATTCGAACTCACTTTCAGACAGCAAGCGATAATTATGACCTGTGGCCTCTTTTAACCAATTGGTATACGCTTTGGCATCATCCCATGAAACGTGAATAACTGGTAGGGTTGAATCGGCATTTTTGCCTAAATAGTCATGGCGCCAATTAACATTGAATTTATCTTTGAATCTGCCAGTACCTTCATCATATATCTTGGCTCGATTATTTTTTTCAGCAGTTGTTTTGTATTGTGTGGCAAGGATGAATTTTTGAAAATCCTCTACATTTATTTCAGTCTGGCTTACTGCATAGCCATAATCGATGGTCACTAAGTGGCTGGGTCGTTGATGTTTCGGTCCTGACTGACTGCCCATGAAATACTCTCCCTTTGGCATCACAACCATGTTGGGGCCAGTTCCACCTGAACTGAGTATGTCGTTGAATTCATCTGCCACTTTATATGGACCGTATGTTTTGGTTTGTTCAAATAAACTTTGATAACCGGAAAGCTGACTGGTGGCAATTTCTAGATCAGCTAAGGCTTCTATCATGTTTTGAGCGCGTGCTAGATTGAGGTTGTTGATGGCTGAATAGAATTGTTGGTCTAGGTACGCAAAGCGATTTTGTTTTTGGTCTTGAATTTCAGTAATGGTTTGCAATGTAATGCCATGAGTTGAGTCGATTTCATTCATTCGACTCACTTGTTGATCGGCGATGGTGAAATCTAATTCTTGTGCAGCTCTTAACGCCAATTCAGATATGATGGTCAGAATTTGTTCTTCAAGTTCCAAGACAGGTTGGTAATTAGGGTCCATTTTTTTCGCCACAATCAAAGTATGAACAGCATCTTTTTGGTCAGTTTCATATAGATTGTTATTGCGTATATGCGTTGTGATTTCTTGTTGTAATCGTTCCAAAGTATAGATCATACTGATTTGATCTGTATATGGCTGGATTCTTGGATCCTCTGGGTCAATTGATTTCAATCGAGCCGTTAATGCTGTGAGTGTGGCTGCATCGTAATCTCTACCTGCCTGATCGGCTTGATCATATAAGGTGGCATGAACTTTTGTTAACAACTCATCAACTTCAGCAGATTCAATTCCCAATTCTTTGGCTTTTAATAAATACACCAAGGTGTTTTGATTGTCAGGGAAAAAATCATGATCCTGTTCATGCGATAATTTTGCTAATTCAAGCAAATCATCTAAGGTTAAGTTGCTGACTTCAAAATCATCCTTGTTAGACAACCAATTAGGTATTTGAACTTGTTCTAATACGGCCAATGGTAAGGTTTTAGGTTCGTTATCAATGAGGGCTATTGAGGCATCGTCGATAGGTGTTTCAACTACATTTTCAATACTTGCTTGGGTAAATAATTCATCTTCAGTTTTCAGGTAATACAAACTGTAAATCAGGACCAGGCCCATCAACAGCATACTGATTTCTTTGAAGCTAATTACTGACATTTGTCTCTGCTGGTATTACAAATACGGTAGTCGCGATAGGCAGCTAAGCCATCAGGCAAAGATTGTAAATATGAGGTAAAAATTTCTTTCAACTGAGAACCATTGTTAGCGCAGGATCGTTGCATCTGCTCATTGATCATCACAAACCCATCATGATCGGTTTGATCAGAAATCAGATAATAAGGTACCACGGCCTTTATTTTTTGTGAGCTACTTTGTTCTGTGAGATGCTCATACTCGGCTTCATTTTGATTTTTTAAGTGAATATGCGAAACTGTTTGTTTCTCAGGATCATGGATAAAAGCAAAACCTGCAATTTGTAACCAATGGCCATTGGCTGTCCAGCTTGAAATGCTGTGTTCCAAGATTTCTGACAACAATGATCGGTCAAACTCAATCAGTCGAAGGTCACTGGGATAAGGGAACATTTCCTCAAGGTGTTTAACGGTGATGTCTGAGTTGGCTGGGATGTTTTGGTTTAACCTGATTGATCCTGAATTGAGCAACACCACATCAGCACCACATGCTTTGAACTCTTCCAATATCCTGTCAGCCAAAACATTACCTAGGTTAGTTTCAAAGCGACGGATTTCTGTTTCTTCTGCAATTAATTTATTTTGTGTCATTGCCAGGGCTTGGGTCAGGCAGCCTGCTGCTAGATTCAACTTTTGACAATAGGCCTCATCATTGGCTTGACTGATTTGGTCTGTGAATGCCAAAGTTTGTTGGTCTTCAGTAAATGCTTGGTTCAATTGAATCACTTGTGGAAATACATGAATGGGATCATCAAATGTGACTTCAGCAACCACTGCTGATGCTGCATCCGCATCAGCTTTAAGTACCCAATTGCCATTTACTTGTTCGGTTTGAGCGTAGTGCTCATGTCCGCCAAAGATAATATCGGGGCGAATGTTTGCCGGTAGATTCATCATGGCTAAATCATCCTGTAACCAATGATGCGTCAATGCAATAACAAAATCCGCGCCTTGCGATCTTAACATGGGTACATATTGCTCAGATGTGGCTTTAAAGTCAGCAAAACTTTCAATGTACTCAGGATGAGCAATGTCAGTAGACTGTGAATAGACACCAACTGTTATGTCACCAAACTGCATGAGTTTATGGTCAACCATATGCTCTGCTTGTATGCTGTTTTCTTTCCAGATGATGTTACTGTCAAGCCATGTAAATTCTGATTGTGCCAGTATGTCATTCATTAAGGGGATGTATTTCAAACGGCCTTTATCAAATTCGTGATTACCCCATGTTACCAACATATTCTGATCAAACTCGTTCATCAGTCCATCCATTAAATTCAAGGTTTGAATCATGGCTACACCATTGTCTTGTTTGCTGATGAATGATGGATGTAAGAAATCTCCTGCATGAAGGAATAACACATGTTCATAATTGGCTTCAATTTGTTTCCGCAGTTCACGCACCCGTGCTAAGCCTCCAGTGGCTCCATTATCAATACCTGCAATGCGATAAACATCATTGATTGAAATAATGGCCAACTTGGTTGGGCCGTTTTTTGTGGTCGAAATTTCAGAATTGTCAGCCACTTCAGGATTTTTAGTTGCATGTTGACAAGCAGAACATACAATGAGGATTATCAAATATAAGTACAAACGGATTTTCATGACGAAGATTTTATCAAATTTTATCTGGCTTGATGACATTGATGATGCATTAAATTTTGCCAACCAACTTAAGAGTGAAGCTGATTATTCAATTGACACGGAATTTGAACGCAGCAGAACTTATTATTTGAATCCAGCCTTGTTACAAATCAAATGTAATGACCAAGTGTATTTGATTGATATAGCCATTCCTGAAGTCGCAAAACTGGTGTTAACTTCAATTAAAGGGCTGGTCTTACATTCAGGGTCTGAAGATCTAGAATTGTACTACCAAGTTACAGGTCTAGCACCTGAGCGGGTCTATGATACCCAAGTTGCAGCCGCCTTATCTGGTTATGGGCTGCATACCTCTTACCTTAATCTGGTACAGGACTTAATGGGGGTGGAGTTGGACAAAGGCATGAGTCGATCAGATTGGTTGGCCAGGCCACTCAGTGCAGAGCAAATTCAATATGCCATCGAAGACATAGCCTATTTGGATGAATTCAAAGCAGTCTTAACATCTAAATTTACCGACAAAGGGTTAGACGCTTTATTTGCTGTGTTGATGCAACAAATGAAAAGCCAATTGAATCAAGATGGTCACGCTGAAAAATTGTTTCAAAAAATGGTCAAATCTGAGCGGATGAATCATGCTGATGCCAAAAAATTGTGGTTAATACTGAATTGGCGAGATGAATTGGCCCAAGTCAGAAATAAACCCAGAAATTGGATTTTAAACCCAAAACAAATCAGTGATGTGGTTAAAAAAGTGAAATCACATGCTGACTTGTTTAATTTGGGTTTGCACCCAAATTTTGTGAAATACAATGGTGAAAAATTGTTGAAACGTCTTTATGACAATGGACATTCTGACTTAAGTTCAATGCCAGTGCCAATTAAATTAAACAGTCAACAAGGTAATCATTTGAGTGAAATGAAACAACGTCTTAAACAAGTGGCTGAAAGGTTTGATTTGGAGCCTTCAATAATTATCAACACCCAAGCTTTAAAAAAGTTAGCCGCATCAGGTGGTGATTTAGATCAACTCGAAACATGGAATGCCTTACCTTAGAGTTTGGGCGTATATACTTTATTCCACTTTTGCGTCTTTCAGTTCAAACCCTTCTGGACAAGGTTTGAATGCACAACCATTATAAGAATCCCTGCCAACGAAACTACCGTCGGTGCATTCTTTGACTTCTTGTGTGCACATCATGGCTTTTGGAGGCATGATTTTATGGACGGAATCACAAGCATAAAACTCGCAATTGTTGTCAGGGTCTCTGCCTACTTTGCCACCGTCTGAGCATTTATTCACTTCAGAGGAGCAGCCATTTTCACTGATTGTGTCTTGCTCATCAACAGGAAATTCTGCACAAGGTTTAAATTCACAGTTATTTTTTGCGTCTCTGAATACGAAGCTTCCATCGGCACATTGTTTCATGTCATCTTGGCAAGCATCAATAGCAGCAGGGCATGCGAAAAACTCACAGAGGTTGTCTTTATTGCGACCTACTGATTGTCCATCAGGGCAGACTTTTAAGTCTTTGGTACAGCCTTCAATCACTTCCTCTGATGTTGCCTCAAGTTTAGGTGTAGGCTCTGCGGTTTGATTTTGGCAGCCCATTAACATGAATGAGAACAGTGCTAGCAGTGTCAATAGTTTCATAATTTTTTTTCCCAAAACATGGCAGCGCCATTATTCTCATCTAACTGGTATTGATTGAAACCATACTTTTCATAGGCAGATTGCGCTATGGAGTTTCCTTCTAAAACCTCTAGTGTTAGTTTACAACAGCCACGTTCTTTGGCTAAGAGTTCAACGTAATCAAACATCTTACTGCTGACACCCAGTCTACGGTACTCACTGGCTACCACCACATCATGGATGTTGATCAGTGGTTTACAGGCAAAGGTAGAAAAACCTTCAAAACAATTGGTTAAACCAGCTGGCTGGCCATCAACATAGGCAATCAGGCTGAATGCATCGGTGCGTTTGGCTAATTCAGGCACCAGGTTTTGTGCGGTAAAGTCACTCAAAGCCACGCCACCGCCCATGGGGTCAGTGGCGTAGCAATCCAACAACTCAATCATGTGATGTGCATGTTGCGAATTGTGGTAATCTACTTGAATGATATTGACTGTCATAATTCAGTTACAAAATGATTAATCTCTTAATTTTGCCAATAAACGCAACAATTCAATGTACAACCAAACAATGGTAACCATTAAACCAAAAGCGCCGTACCATTCAAAATGTTTAGGCATGTTGTTTTCTGAACCACGTTCAATGAAATCGAAATCTAAGACCAAATTCAATGCAGCAACAGCACAGATAACTACACTCAAACCAATACTCATTAGACTGGCATTTTCAGTTTGGAAATAACTGATTTGTGCGCCAAAGCCAAATGAAGCAATGATACTGATTAAGTAAAAAACAGCGATGCCCATGGTGGCAAAAATAATGACTTTCTTAAATGTTTCAGTCACTTTAATCAAACCAGTGCGGTAACAAAACAACATCGAAAACATGACTGCAACAGTTAATCCCACTGCTTGCATAACCAATCCTGGATAGCGGGCTTCGAATAATGCGGATAAGCCACCAACAAAGAGGCCCTGTAAGGCTGCATAAATCATTGAACCAATGGGTGCTGCTTTAGGTTTAAAAGCCACAACCAAGCCAACTACGATGCCACCGAACATACCCGTATACATCAATGTTCTGCCTAAACCGGGATCATTGAGCATAGTTTGCCAAGCCCAAGCACCCACAGCAACAACTATCAACAATAATATACCTGTTTTATTAATCGTGCCCTCAACAGTCATGCGTTGTGAGTCATCGACGATAAATTCATCTACTGGTCCTAAGCTCATGGCTTGTTGTTCCATTTGGGCCATGGCTGGATTAGATGTCTTCATTCCTTTCAAATTCATGTGTTATACCTCAAAAATATTATTTAATTATTATATAGGTTTTCATAGCTGGTACTCAAGTCTATTCGAACCCTGATGGAGCAGTTATTGGATTAATGCATAAAAAAGTTATTAACTTGTAACTGTTTAGGATTTATTTCGTTAATACGGTAACAGCTTTTGGCATCACGATCTTTGGCTCATGTAGTTTTTAGCTTGGGACATGATGTTAACAAAAGCAGCTTGGTTATCTTGGTGCACCATTTGGATGATTCTTTGTACAGCATCAGACAACGCATTTAAGGTGGTGGGGCTGTAATGGTTGAGTTTTTGAATCTCAAAATACAGATTTGGATTCTCATTGGAGACATTATTGGCAATACCCAGCTGGGCATCAAATGTGGTACTGGACAGTTTAGACAGTAAGTCAGCCGCTTCACCAGATTCGGACAACACGGTCATAAATGCAATGTTAACCACATGTGATAAACCAAGCACATAAGCAATGAGGCGGTCATGATCTTCAAACTTCATGTCAATCCGTTCTGCCATGGTCGGTTGAAACAATTGTTTGACCTGATTGACCGCTTCTTCATTGCCCATATCAATAAAAATCACATGTTTTCCCGACATCAATTGAATATCAGGGCCAAACATGGGATGAATCGAAACCACTTTACAACCACTGTCAGCCAATTGGCGCAGTGGTAGACGCAATGGACTTTTGATCGAACTGATGTCTAATACTATTCCTGATGGTTTTAAAGTGCTTAACTGTTGTAATATTTCAGCGCTTTTCTGAATGGGCGTGGCCACAATCACATAATCATAGTTAAGTTCAATTTGGGTGTAATCAGCTATGAAATTGTGCTGCTCATTCAGAGGTTCAAGGTCATTGATGTGGACTTCAAAATTTTGTGAAGCCAGGAAGTGAGCAAACCACTGGCCCATCTTGCCATTACCGCCAATGATTAAGGCTGACTTATTGGAACCGTAATTGGATTCTTTAACTTTTTGTATTTCTTGTTTGCTGAGTGATGTTTCAATCACCAACTCAAAAATTTGCTGTGCTATGTCTGGATCCAAGCCCTTGTT
>JBPOFV010000084.1:0-7839 GCA_051252335.1 Marinicella sp.
GATCACTGGTGCATCCGAATGCAGGCCAAAGCGACCAAGGGTGGCTATGATTTGCTGCGCAGCTCCCGCAACAGATCTTGTTTCATCGATGTCTTCTATTCGAATCAGCCATTCGCCATTATTGGCTTTGGCTTGACAATAACTGGCAATCGCAGCAACCAATGAACCCAAATGTAAATCACCAGTAGGAGAGGGGGCAAAGCGGCCTCGATAGCTTGGTTGGGTCATTTTTCAAGCCATATTTTTGATTAAATAAAGCTGCTGAACAGCTTGATTCACCGAGTCGGTTGGCGAGTAAAGCGAATCAGAGACAAAGCGCATGTCTTTTTACTCAACTTGCTCCATGTTTTCACTGGCTTCTGCAATGAAGTTACCTTGCACAAAATTCACTGCCATTTTCCACATGATGCTCATGGTAGAGGCATCTTCTATGAATTCACAAATGACTTGTTTGCCTTGGTTGTGTGCTTTATCGACTATGGACTTCACTTTCTCTTGGTTTTCAAGGTTGTTGCCCAAGTCTTGCATGAAGCTAGAATCAACTTTAAGCAAGTCAACTGGGAAATGTTTCAAAATACTGAAAGAATTTAAACCTGAACCAAATTTCTCCACCACAATTTTACAATGTGTGGCTTTGATTGATTTGATGATTGGTTTCATTTGAGTGGCATAGGTAACTAATTCGCTTTCTCTGATTTCGAAGGCCAACTTATCGCCTGACACACCACTGGCTTTGAATTGTTGGGCCAACCAATTAGGGAAGCTGGCATCTGTTAAAGTCTGGTGTGACAGTTTAACAAACAGCATGACATCTGATTTGGCATTGCTGATAGACTTCAGGGCGTTTTTAATCACCCAATGATCAATTTCAGTTATGAAACCATATTTGGTAGCTACAGGAATAAACTGTTGTGGAAAGATTAACTGATCATCTTCTGCTTTGAGTCGGATCAATACCTCATAATGTTCTTTTTCATCACCATCAATATTAACCACTGGTTGGTAGTGAATCATGAATTTATCGTTCTCAAGACCATCAGTGATTCGATCAATCCATGCTTTGGATGCTGCTCTGGCTTGTTTTTCCTCTTCAGCAGGATCAAATGTTTTGACGCTGTTGCCGCCATCTTCCATAACCACATTTAAATTGTCAGTCAGCGTTTTAATGACTTCTGTGTCTGACTCACTTTGTGGTGTTAGTTGAGTCACTGAGATACTGGCTGAGCAATTAACAGATGTGTTACCCGCGCTGAAAATTTGTTCTGAAATCAACCCTCTGATTTTATCTGCAACTTTTTCTGCGTTCTCTATCGAGGTTTTCATTTTTAAGATAAAAACCGTGTCTGAATAGCGGCAATAAGATACATCTTTACCCAATTTTTCTTCTAAAAATTCAGCTAAACTGATGATGAATAAATCTAGATTTCCGATTCCCAATTCTTTTTCATGCTTATCGGCATCATCAATACCAATCATCAATAAGCTGTCACCTGCTTTGTTTTTTGCTTTATCAATGGCTTCAGATAACAACTGATGGAAATACGTGCGATTATAGAATTTTGTCAGTAAATCTTTGTTCTTAATTTCAAACAATTCTTTCTCAACTTCAGGATCAACTGAAGGGATGTTGATGATGAACTGTGTGCATTTTTCGCCATTAATGGTCGCTTTAGAAACATTGACTATACCATCAAATTTTTCACCTTCAGAGGTGATTAATTTAAACTCAATGTTATCCTCAGGCATGATGTCCTTGTTGATGTCGCGCAAAATCTTTTTGGCTTCATCGATGTTGTCTTTGGCTATCAAGTTTAAAAAAGGTGTCACTTCTAATTCTTCAAAATCATCATATTTAAACAATTCTTGATAAGACTGGTTGGAATAAACATGCATACCATCGTGGATGTATGCAATCGCTTGTTTAGATGAATCCAACAGTAAATTACAACGTTTTTCTGTGTTTTTTAGCTCCAGTGCCAACACAATGTTCTTGCGACGATCATTCAATGACTTCACATCACGTTGAATCACGTGCTTCATGTGTTCTGGCAATTTGGGAGTGCAGTATGAAATGGCGCCAGCTTCGATGGCTTCATGGATTAAGTCAGGGTCAAAGTTATCCAACAATGAAATGACAGGAAGATCAATGCCCATACGTTTGATGTGGTCGACCACTGTTTGGCAGGGTAAGTCACTTTGTAATTGTTGGCACAAGACCAGGTCCAGTGGTTTCCTTTCCAGAATTCCCATTAAATCTTCCTCATTGGTACAACGAGTTGGCCTAACAGCAATTTGGTAGTTCCGAAGCAAAGACAAGATGCGCTCAGCCTCTTCTTCAGATTGATGGATGATAAGTAGGTTTATGGATTTTTCAGCTGCCAAAGTCTTGTTCCCTTATTGTTTTATAATTGAAATTGTTTTATAAAAAAATGTTGTTTAGCTAATTACATGTGTCGCAAATTGTCACATCAGCTCATTATTATAAAGCCAATCTGGATTGCTGAACAGACTTACCTGCTGCCTTATGCTTGGAATTGGGTCATTTCTGATAATTTTCACTGATATTGTTGACTTTATCAGAACTTGTTAAATGAAAATAAATGGAGCTCGGTTATGTTTGGATGGTGCTTTTACTCTGTTCTCCAGCAGTTTCTCGCACCAATTTAGGAACCAAATAGCCTGGAAGTGTCACTTTAAGTTGTTGGTGGATAGCGATGGCCTGTGTTTCAGACACACTGAAATGTGCGGCGTTTTGAACTGGATCCATTTGATGCAGATAATAGGGAAGGACGCCTATTTTATGTAAGGCATGAGATAATTCTCTCAATGCATGCGCAGAGTCATTGACCCCTTTTAATAAAACACTTTGATTTAACAGTAAAAAATCATGTTCATTCAGTTTTGCAATGGCATCAATTGCTTTGTTGCTGAGTTCTTGCGCATGATTGATGTGCAAAACCATGACTTTATTTAATTGCAGGTCTTGTGCCCAAGAGAGAAATTCGCTGTCTATTCGTGCAGGTAAAACCACTGGAATACGGCTGTGGATACGCAGTGTTTTAACATGTGATAAATCATTCAATGCCTGAGTCAGATTGGCCAATGATTTTGTTTCCAAGGTTAATGGGTCGCCACCACTGAGAATCACTTCATGGATGCTGTTATTTTGTTTGATGTACTCGATGCTTTGTTGCCAGTGCCTGCGAGGTGCAAAACTTTGGCTGTAAGGAAAATGACGACGAAAACAATAGCGGCAATTGACCGCACAACTGCCACTGGCAATGAGCAACACACGACCATGATATTTGTGAATCAAGCCGGGTACCTGAGTGGCTGCATGATCTCCTACAGGATCTTTATGATAGTCAGAGCTCTCAATGGTCTCAGCTGCTTGTGGAAGAAACTGTGCCAAGACCGGGTCATGTTCTTGATCCCAGTCAATGCGAGCGTGCATGTCACCGGTTAGAACAGCTGGAAATAATTCACTTGCCTCTTTTGAAAACTGTTTGGCCGCAGCTAATGAGTGGTTGTTCAATGCCTGTTTCAGTTGTTGTTGCCAATCGGATTTCATTTGAGTTTTATTAGTCGCTGAGTCTCAGGCCGGAATTTTAGCATGATGATACACTTTCTGTTGGTGTGGATTGGCAGTTTATTCCGATGCTAATTAAGCACTTGTCTGTGTTATAATGCCGCGCTTTATAGAATTTCAATGAGGATCTATTATGTCTGTTTACAGCACATCTCAATTTAAAAATGGATTGAAAATATTGATCGATGGTGAACCGTTCAACATCGTAGAAAACCAAGAAGTAAAACCAGGTAAAGGACAAGCATTTAACCGTGTAAAAATGCGCAATTTGAAAACGGGTAGGGTGTTGGAAAAAACCTTTAAATCCAATGAAAAAGTGGAATCGGCTGATGTCATAGATACCGAGATGCAGTACTTGTATACAGATGGCGAGTTTTATCATTTTATGGATCCTAATACATTTGAACAGTATGAAGCTGATGAAGTGGCTGTTGGTGATACCCAAAAATGGTTGAAAGAAGAAGATATTTGTATGGTGACTTTATGGAATGGTCAGCCTTTAACCATTGACCCACCTAATTTTGTAGAACTTAAAATCACAGAAACAGATCCAGGTGTTCGAGGAGATACCTCAGGTGGCGGCAGTAAACCAGCAACCTTAGAAACAGGAGCTGTGGTTAATGTGCCTTTGTTTGTACCGGAAGGTGAAATCATCAAAGTTGACACGCGTTCAGGTGAATACGTTGGTCGTGTCAAAAAATAATCCACATGATTGGCAGTTTAAAGGCCCGTTGCAGCTGTTAAAGCAACGGGCTTTTTTATTGGCTGAAATCAGGTCGTTTTTTCGAAGAAAAAAAGTACTGGAAGTTAATACCCCAATACTGTCATCAGCTGGCAACACGGATGTGCAAATAGATATGTTCAACTCGCAGGCACTTGCTACAGATCAAGACAGTTCATACCTTCGAACATCGCCTGAATTTTTTCATAAAAGATTGTTAGCCAGTGGTGCAGGTGATATTTTTGAGATGGCACAGGTGTTTCGCAGAGGTGAGCGAACGCGCTTACATAACCCAGAATTTACTTTGTTGGAATGGTATCGAACTGGTTTTACTTTGCAAGATTTAATGTCTGAAGTGATTGAATTGATTCAATATTTATGTACTCAATTTAAACTTGAAGTGTTGGCGGTTGAATCGATCAGTTATCAACAATTGTTCGAGCGTTATGTGCAACTGAACCCTTTTGCAACTAGCCTGGAGGCATTGCGACAAATGTGCCTTCAGAATGGCTACTCTGGCAGTGAACTTTCTCGTGTAGAAGCTTTGGACTTTCTTTTTGCAGTGGTGATTCAACCTGCAATAGAAAAGTCTAAAGATTGTTCAGAAGGGTTGTTGATCTACCATTTTCCGGTTGAAATGGCTGCCTTGGCACAGGTACACCCGCAACAATCAGATCGTTGTTTGAGGTTTGAATTCTTGTGGCGAGGCATTGAATTGGCCAATGGATATGAAGAGTTAACTGATGCAGATGAGCAATTAAAGCGTTTTCTTGCCGACAATGATTTGCGTAAATATCATGGCAAACCGGAATTACCCATTGATCAAAATTTGATCCAGGCTTTATCGGCAGGTATGCCTGATTGTTCAGGTGTGGCATTAGGAGTTGAGCGTTTGATGATGTGCTTGTTGGGCTGCCAATCCATCGATCAAGTCATGGGCTTCACTGCGGAGAACTCATAGGCTAGCTGCATACTTTGGCCTGTGCACCAGCTATAGCCACCAAGTTGCCATACTGGCAATGACTGTGGCACCGACTAAATTCAATTTGATACCTTGTTTGATCATACTCTTAATGGGCACGCGTTCTGATCCAAAGACAATTGCATTTGGCGCAGTGGCTACTGGTAACATAAAGGCACAACTGGCGCTGATGGCAGCAGGTATCATAATTTTCAACGGATCAATCCCCATGGCTTCAGAGGCTGACATCAAAATTGGCATTAATATGGCGGTGGTTGCGGTGTTGCTGGTTATTTCTGTTAAAAAGGTGATGGTTAAGCAGATGATTAATATGAGTACAAACAAATGAACATCTTTCAAAAACATCAATTGCTCAGCTAATAAACCACTTAACCCCGTATTTTTGAAAGCCGCTGCAATTACCATACCACCTGAAAAAAGCAACAACACCCCCCATGGGATGGTATTTGCTTGACGCCAGGTCAGTAGTTTTTCGCCTTTGTTGCCATTGATCATAAACAAGGCAACCACGCCTAATAAGGCCACTGAGGCATCATTGGCAGTGGGTAAGTCCAACCAACTTTTCCAGCCACCAAAAGGAGCTGTTCGTGTGACCCAAAGCACAGCAGTCATTGCAAAAACCATAAGTGTACGTTTTTGCACGGTGTTAAGGCGCTCTTGTCTGATTTCAGTGTCAGAACTTGAAGTGTTTGTTTTGATTTGGCTTAGCAGCAGCCAGACCATGATTGGAAAGAAAATCAAAACCATCGGGTAGACATGTTGAATCCATTGTAAAAAGCCTATTTCTATGCCTGTTCCAGCTTGGTAGTTTTGGATCATCAATAAATTAGGCGGCGTACCAATCGGAGTCATGGTGCCGCCAATACTGGCTGCATAAGCAATACCTAATAGCAAGATAGTGGCAAAATGCTTGTCCTGGTTGGTGCTTAATATGGCAATGGCTATAGGCAACAACATCAAAGTAGTGGCGGTGTTTGAAATCCACATACTGAGCAAAAACGCAGTCAGCATAAAGCCCAAAATAATTTTCTTCGGGTTATTGGTGCCAATGGTGCCCAGAATTTTGTTGGCCAAGTATTGATGAGTGTTACTGGATGACATGGCCGTAGAGAGCAAGAACCCACCTAACAACAAAATGATCAATGGGCTGCCATAGGCTTGCCCAACTTCATTGGGTGTAATCACACCTAATAAAGGGAACAAAGCGATAGGCAGTAATGAGGCCACTGGAATTGGCAACCATTCAGTAATCCAAAATATCGCCGTGGTGCTGGTTATTAATAGGGTGATGAACTGTTCTTGATTAATGAATCCTTGCCATTTGAGCAAAAATATTAATAAGTAAACAACAATGAAAGTTAAAGATTTTTTAATCGGCATGGGTTCGATACTGTTGCGTATGTTTTTGCGTAAAAATTAATGTTTTTTTAATATTTAAGCTTGTAATCTTACCCGAATAAAATTTATGATGTTAGGGTTTATTAATTTGGGGACACAAATGAAACTAAAACCTATCCTTCTCACACTGACTTCTGTTGTCTTGCTGCAAGCTTGTAGCAGTGGCAGTAACTCACCCAGGGCTGTAGATGCCCCGCCAGCAACAAATCCAGGCGGTGGTGTGGTAACAGGTGTTATTGAAGCTATCTTTAATCCAGCTTCAGGAGATCCAGCACAGGTACCCATTCCAACCAACTTATTCTTATCTGGCACAACAGATTTGAGTTTGAATATACCCGTTGCGGACCCAACCGATTTTTCAGATCCACTGGTTGCACTTAATGCATTAGATGGTTTCAGTACAGTGGCTCCTTGGTCTACCAACTTTTCTGTACCTATTGCTGCTGCCAGTGTTAACCCAGGCAGCGTAAAAGTTTATGAAGTGGCGTTAAGCGGCCCAGGTGGCGCAGTCATTGGAGTGAATGCGGAATTAACTTTTGGGGTTGATTATGTGGCTGTTGCTAATGGCAGCAGTGTTGCCATCGTTCCACTTAAACCATTGAAACAATTAACTTCCTATATGGCGGTTATCACCAACGGTGTTCAAGATGATGATGGCAATGCAGCAACACCATCACAAACTTATTTCTTATCTAAGCGCACAGCACCTTTAATTGATGCTGCAGGTAACAGTACAGATCCATTGTTGGATAATGCCACTGCCAATGCTTTAGAGCCATTGCGACAGCTAACCAATTTCCAAGAGGCAGGTGCCGCATCGCAAGGTGTTGATCCAAGTACCATTGTAGTTTCTTGGACACTAACCACCCAATCAATCACGCCGGTCTTATCAGCGGTGAAAGCCATCAGTGGTCCAGGCGCCAGTACCTTGGCTCCTACCGGTCTTTCAACAGCAGCAGCTGGTGGGTTTGGCTTGGCTGACATATATATCGGTACCATGGCTTCACCCTATTACTTAACTGCACCTAGTGCTGCTAATCCAGTGGCTCCACTGAATGAATTTTGGCGAGCTGCACCTGGTGCTTATGTGCCGCCATTTGATGCCATTCCTTTGGATCCTACATCGACTAATTTAACTGTGGCTAATCC
>JBPOFV010000085.1:0-7806 GCA_051252335.1 Marinicella sp.
GTTCATCAGTTTGTGATGATGAAACATGAATCAATGCCAAAGAAGCATCAAAATATCGCTTCATAAATTCAAGACAATTGGCTCGTGATATCCAATAGCGATCTTTCCAGTAGGGACTTAATAAACTGGTATCAATATCACGCGTTAAATTAATCGCAGCTGTGCATTGATAACCCACTCCGGATAACTCAGCTTCAATAATCAATATTTCAGCTGCTTCAATTGATGACTCATTCAATAACTTCCAAAATTGCGCCATTTCGCCTAACTGGCTCCATGAATCCAAAAGTGCAATGTAAACTTCTTGATCTGCTTGATCTTTTGACCAGGCGTTCATCAGTGCTTCAGTTGCCGCAAAATAATTTTGCTGTTGATATAATTCCAGTCCAAGGTTTTTGTTTGAGTCATAACCGTTTTTAACATGACCACTCTTATTTCCAGATCCACATGAAAGCAAAACCATCAATAACAACAGTAAAATCAGGTAATTTTTAATATTATTTAACATGGTTATGATTTTACCTCAGAAATCATTAAAATAGTGTTCGATGAATCAAACTTCTACAACTCAAGTTGGCACACTTTATGTCGTTGCCACGCCGATAGGTAATTTAAAAGACATCACATTGCGTGCCATTGAAGTATTGAACATGTGCGACTTGGTTGCGTGTGAAGACACCAGACACAGTCAACGTCTTTTTCAAGCACATGATATTCGTACCAAAACCAAAGCATTACATCAACACAACGAAAACCATGACTCGGAAAAGATTATTTCGCTCATTTTAGCTGGCGCTCAAGTCGCATTGGTTTCCGACGCTGGGACCCCACTGATCAGTGATCCAGGTTTTCCGCTTTTACAGCTGGCACATAAGCATAAAATTCAAGTGGTGCCAATTCCAGGCCCATCGGCATTAATCACTTTATTATCTGTAGCAGCAATCAATACCAACCCTTTTGTTTTTCATGGGTTCTTACCGGCAAAATCCAAACAACGCTTACACACTTTTCAACAATGGCTGCCACTCGAATCTACCCATGTTTATTATGAATCATCGCATCGGATTTTAGACTCAGTTCAACAGTTGGTTGAGGTATTTGGTGAAAACACGCAGGTTGCAATGGGCCGTGAATTGACTAAAAAGTTTGAACAAGTGTTTCGTGGAAAAGCGTTAGAATTGCTGGATTTATTAAGTTCGAATAACAACCACCAGAAAGGGGAGTTTGTACTGGCAATTCAAGGCAGCAAGAAAGATCATAACGATGATTTATTGGCTGAACATGCTGCACTGGCGGTTAAACTAAACGAACATTTACCTCCTAAAATTGCTGCCAAAATTGTGTCAGAACATTTCAACATAAATAAGAAACAAGTTTACGAGTTTATTTTGCGCCAAGAAAAAGTTTAGCCATTAAGTATTCCCATTGAGGTCGATGTTTGGACAAGTATCTCAATAAACCTTGCTTTTTCCAAGCATTTATTGTGCTTTTCTGCTGGATGGAATGGCCCTGTAAATGAATGACCTCAACTGAAGAATCGTAAATAATTTGACGGTTATTTTTTTTCAATCGGGCAAATAAATCAAGGTCTTCAAAGTGTAATGGATAAGATTCGTCGAACCCTGAGAGTTGATCAAAGTCATCCCTGTTAACCACATAGCATGCACCATTGACAGCTTCCACTGCTATGATTTCATCAAATACCCCATCATCTTTGATATTAATTCCAGCAAAAAATGGCAATTGACTCAATTTAGTTTTATGCAGCACAATTCGCCAAAATGTGGGCAGGCGCCTCCTGGATGCTGCTTGCAAGCAGCCGTTTTCGTTCAATACACGGCAGCCAATTAATGCCGCCTCTTTATGTTGTGACAGTAGGCTCGATAGTTTATGTAGCTGTTCACTTGAAACGAAACAATCTGGATTCAGAATGACGATGTGCTTCGCATGACCTTGTTTTGCACCTTGATTACAGGCTTTGGCAAAACCAAAATTTTCTTTGTTCTTAATGATATGGACTGGCCCATCTGTTTGCTCAATGGCCGTCAAAGATTGGTCAGTCGAATGATTATCAACCACCACAACATGAGCTTTAAATTCTGGCGTTTGATTGATTGCTTGGATACATTTTTCAAGTGCCAACCCTGAATTGTAATTCACGATCACCACATCAAATTGTTCCGCTTGAGTCATTGTCCCAAACAAAAGGCCCAAAGCTTGGGCCACACTTCCATGGCGCTAACAATTTCCTTCAGGTCATGTCTTGCTTTAGCCACACAAGCTTGCGCATCCATGGATTCATCCCAATCAGTTAAAACTGGAGCTTGGTTGGTTTTTACTGCCTTACCATTGGCTTGTATTATTTCCCTGACATCCGCTTGCCAGTAGATGGGCGCATTAGGCACTTCATCATAAATTTCTTGTAATGAATGAACCAAATTCGAACGTGTTTTAGTCATGTATTCATTCAATCGGTTCATCAAAGACTGATCAGAACTGGACCTTAAGTCGTCGATAGATGCTTTGATACTGGCATACCTGATGTTGACATCATTGGTATAAATATTATTTAAAATTGAAAATACATAATCAGCCACAAAATTATTAAAATTAGGCCTTCGAGCGATGTGATTAAAGCCGCTGCGTTCTCTTTTACTGGTTTGTATGTGACCCATCATGAACGGAAAATGCAATGAAACCTGATTCGGGTAACAACCCATCATCATACAATTGAAAAAATGGTCTTCATTTTTATTTATCGGCATAACAAAAGGCGTCAGCGTGCTGTTATCCAGGCAAGATGGAGCAAAATTAGAACAAGCCAATGCTTGAAAATTAGGTGAGTAATGCAACAGATGCGAGGCTTCTATGTTATCTAGATAAGTCTCTCGGTCTTGCCAAAATGCATCTCTTTGCTGACCTTTAAGTAGATACAACCAATAATTACTCTCAGCCCTAGGACTTCCCCAGGTGCCATTTCCAGTCGATTTAATAACTGATTGATCATTTAATCGATCTAAATCCATCAATCTCCAGCCATACAATGATGAAGGCTTTTTGCTTTCATCATTTGTTAACCAGTCTCCGAAATAGCTGCCACATGCTTCAACCATGCTATTCAGTACATCATCTTCTACTTGTTCTGATTTATCCTTGATGTCACGGATATTTAGGCCGAACCCGACATCCAAGGCAACTTGATCGGCTAAGTTGACTTCTTCAACATTGTAATGACTTGCTTTACGAGGTTGAATCAAATAATCATCATCAAAAAATGTGAATTTTTTACCAGCCAAAGCCAAGATTGCCAAATTCCAAACACGGCCGCCTGTGAAGCCTGGCTTTTCAGCCAGCAACCAATCAATCTCTGCCGCTGACTCGCTGAACTCTTGCTTCAGCATACCAATGAATTGATTTTGCCATGACTGACCATGATATTTCACATTGAGCTTGGCATTTTGACACACTTTTTGGTTGGCGTCTTGCGACTTAGTGTCTGGTGAATCATCAAAAACCAATACCACATCATTACCACCATGGGTTTGAATGTAGTAACTGAATGAATCAAGCAACCTTTGTAAGTTATCAGGTCTTTGACATGTTCGTATGACCATCCCAGCATGTGGAATATCACGATCTTGCTTGGTTTTTTGCTTGGTTCTTTCCAGCCATTGTTGATCACTGATTAATAAGCCTTTCTTTTTAAGAAATCCCAACACTTTCTCAATAGCAACAGACTGGCCTCTAAGGTCAGGTATGTTAGCCTCTATGACTTGTGTATGTTCATGTAAGGGTTTGAATTGCTGAGTTAACCCCATGGCTTGTAATACTTGCATGGTCATCACATGGTTCACCCCTGTATGATGATCCATAAAGACCAATTCTTCTTTCGATAACTGTTGAACTGTACCAGCAACTGATGCAAACAAAGTAGGATCTGATGCTGTGCTGATTTGCTGTTCACCAAAATTAAATTCAAATTCCATTATTTTTCCTTATCAAACCACTTGATACAACGACCGATGATAGGGTGTTGTAGCCACGATTGTTGTTTCTGTTGCAGCGTTTCACATTCATTTTCTGCTTTAATGTGAGCACGAATAACTGCATTATAATGACCATATATTTGTTCTGATTGTTCAGTGAAACAATACATGTTCTTTGATATCTCTGCGTTTATGATTTCATCGCTGGCCGCTACTATAAAATAGACGGGTTTAAATTCAGGTTTGTCTAAAACTTCGCCTTTGTTGTTCATAAAATCAAACTGCAATGATTCAATTGGGTTTTCCAATTCCCATATAGATGATGAAAACATCAACTTTTGACCATACCATTTACTGTGCTTAAATGAGTGATTGATTAAATCAGCAAATTCATTTCGATACAGTTCTTTCACATGATACTCATTATTGAAGCCAGTTTTATCAGAATATTCCTGCTTATCTGGTGTAGATATCAGCAGTACTCCATCAGGTTTTAATACCCTCTTAAATTCTGCTAATAATTCGTCATGTTGGGCTAAATGTTCCAATGTTTCAAATGACACAATAACGTCAAAATAATTATCATCAAAATTAAGTTTCAGAACATCTGATTGCACATATTTTAAATTGGGCTTTGTATAAGTTTGTTTCGCATGATGAATTGCTGACTTGGATATATCAACACCAGTAACAGACAGTGCATCATCAGCCAATACAAAACTGCCATAGCCTTCACCACATGCTGCATCTAAAACCACTTGCCCTTTAACCCACTGTTTCGCCATGGTATAACGATGATAATGTTCATACCAAATTTCACGTTCACAGCTGGGTAAAAATCGCTCCCCTGTAAATGACAAGCCTTCTTCAGACATGTAACACCTGATTAAAAAGCGGTTATTTTAGCAATGATTGATTCTCTTAACTCACTTAATGGATCAATTTCTATAAATTTTTGAATTTGCACTAAATAATTAGGGTGCTTTTTCAACAATCTGGCCATGGTATCTTCATTAGGCTTTAATGAACGCTCTTTAAATGATTGATTCCCTACATGAGCAACATAGCAATTATCTACCAAGACATTCCTCAGTCCATGTTGTGAAACCCGCAATGAGTAATCGTTTTCTTCTCCATACCCCAGTCCGAATACTTGCTCATCAAAAAAACCCACTTGGTTTTTTGCTGCTGCAGTGACCAACATACAAAACCCAACGGCTGTAGGTAATTCAGGGTAGCTTGGCTGATGTAAATTGAACAATTGTTCAGAGAGCAAATCTAAACTTTCAGGAATTTCGTTAACCTGTAAAGTTTCTGGTAGAGAACAAATTTCTGCATTGTTAGACCAAGGTGTTGCAGTGCCAAGATTGTCTATGTTGATAATGACTTGCTTAAATCTACTCAGCCAATTTTGTGATACCAAAGTGTCAGAATTAAGCAATACACTGTGTCCGTCTGACAATTTCATCCCGCGGTTGGCTGTTTGAACAAATCCCAAATTCTTCTCATTCTGTAGAACCTGCCAATTGAATGGCAAATCATTGAATAAACCATTTATTCGTTCATCAGTTGAAGCATCATTGATCAATATGACATCGTCACTATTGTTGTACTTTTTTAAAGCGTTAATTGCATCACTGGTTACTTCGAATGCATTAAAAATTGGAACTATAATTTGTATGTTCAATTTACTTCCAATGGGTTTTGATTTGACACAAACCCAGTTCCCTGGTTTGGCCAGTGATTTTCAAATACTGCTCAAAAGTATCAATCATTTGGATGTTATCTGGTGTCATGGTATGAAATCTAAATTCATAAGTTCCTGGCAACAGCAACAGTTCAGGCAGCCTAATGGTATAAATGACAAATCCATCTGCATCAAAATAGGTTTGGCACTCATGCAATTCAGAATACGTGCCATATATGGCGACTCCTTTTTGACTCACAATGCCTATACAAATACCCGGAATTTTCTTATCAGGTGAATATACTTTAACCAGAAGTTCAATATCACTGCCGATCGCTGCTTCCTTACAAGGTTCACCATCACAGCTGATTATGGCATCATGGATGTGATACCCCGAACGATTAACCACATCACCAGAGGGCATTACATTGGGATTCGTTATGGATTCTTGGTAAGCTTGGGAAACTTCAAAAACATCGCCATAAGCTTTTATTTGCCCTGCTTCTAACCACATGGCTTGTTTGCATAATTTTTGAACATGATAAATACTGTGCGAAACCAATAACAATGTGCCACCTTCCTTGATGTAGTTGTCTATCCAATTGAGGCACTTGAGTTGAAAACCCTCATCACCAACTGCCAATACTTCATCTGTAATGAGTAAATCCGGCTTGGTTTGAGTGATCACAGAAAAGCCCAATCTAACCACCATTCCTGATGAATAATTTTTGACTGGTTCGTTGATGTATTCACCAATATCAGCAAACTCAATCATTTTTAAAATTTTTGATTCCGCATCTTTACCTGAAAGTCCCGCCATAGCTGCTGACATTTTTAAATTTTCAAGCCCCGTATATTCTGGATCAAACCCTGATCCCAGCTCGAGCAAAGCACCTATGCTGCCCTTAATTGTATAATGACCAGATGTCGGACGAATAACTCCAGATAAGATTTTTAATAAAGTACTTTTACCAGCACCATTTTTACCAATTATTGCCAGTGACTGTCCTTTCTCAACTTGTAAACTGATGTCTTTTAATACCTGAGTCCCACCTTCATCAATTCGATTAAATAAAATCTTAAGCATCCCTGATACACGCTGTTTATTGTTTCCAACATGAGGGTAGAACTTATTGATGTTGTTAATTTCTATTAATTGCATCAGGCAAAATCGTCAAATCTTGGTGCTAATTTTTGGAAAAATTTGTGACTTAAATAAAATAAAATAATTGATCCCAGAAAAATATATCCCATACTCGACCATTGTAAAGGATGCAGCTGAAAAACCGTATCATGGATAAAATTAAAAATAGGCAGTAAAGGATTTAACATGAAATACTTTTTCGCATAGTCTGGGATAATCGTCCATGAATATATGATCGGAGTACAGAAAAACAATAATGGCAGAATGGCGGAAATGATCTGTTTAAGATCTCGATAAAAAACATAAAACGCAGCAAAAATAAAACTAAGTGCCACAGCCAATATATACAGTGCCAGCAAAGGAACAATTAATAACAATAAATCTAATGAGGGTTCCAATCGACCAAACAGCATCAAAATCACCAATATGGCTATAAAACCAATGCCGTGCAATATGAAATTTGCTGTGGTACCTGCCAATACTATATGGCGTAAATCTATTTTAACCTTTCCCAATAAATCTTTTCTAGAATAGACAGATGTAATGGAATTTAGTATTGATTCTGAAAAAGCCATCCATGGCCATAATCCAACTGCCAAATATGTAATAAAGGCATTGTCTGGTAAATCAGGTATTCTTGAACCGAATAATGTGCCAAACACAAAATTGTAGATTAACAAGGTAATCAAAGGATGAATAACTATCCATAGTAAGGCTGAAGAATTCCCTAGATAACGGTCAGTTATCTCTTTCTTCAAAAAAAATTTAAACATTTATTCTTCTATAAACACTTTAAATCGCTCAAAGATATGTGCGGCATTTTCTGGATTAATTTCAGGTTTATTTATGGCCTTGGTATTGATGATGTTTTGGAATTTTCTTTCAGAATACTTGGTTCTGATTGACTCCATTAAATCTTCCTTATAATCTTCAAATACTGGTTTAACTTCATCAATAATCTCATTTACCTTAATCAGATAATACTTATC
>JBPOFV010000086.1:0-7759 GCA_051252335.1 Marinicella sp.
GCTGTTAACCGCTCCTGATTGGTAAGATGGAAGACTGTCTGAGGCGTCAAGTGGGTCAACCCCAAAAAAGTAATTCACCACTTCAGAACTGTAATGGTTATAACTGAGTTGTGGCATGATTAACCACTTGCCTTTAAATATAGGTGCTGCATAACTGAGGCTTGAAGATTGACCATTGTGTTTATTATTTACCTCATAATTATGTTTAACCTTAAATAGCCCTATAGGTGATTTATATCGAGCAGATAAAAATGTATTAACCGGGTAGCTTAAATCAGGTAAGTCGCTAAATATGCGACTGTCACCACGCTCCAGGTCTCCCACTAAATCAACACCTAATCCAAAATTGACTTCCCAGTCATCGGTATCAATCATATTAAATCCCATGTCTCCTGCTTGAAAATAAAAGCGTTTATATTGGTAATCAACAGCTGGAAATACCTTATATTGGGTTTTACCTCCGGTATAGATTGAATCACTTACTACTGTGGCCAACCCAATTTGTAATTCATGTTCATTCGGCGGTGAATCTGGCACTGGTTGTGCCTTAAGCATGCCAGTTGCGAGGATAAATAAAATGATGATTAAGAGTTTCATGTTGTTTTCTAGGTTGAATATATTTAGATTAATTGCTGTCCAGCTTTTTTCACCAGTTCTTTATTAACTGGTTTAGGGATGTTAATCCCCTTAATGACAGCAGGTCTCTGTCCGATTTTATCAGTCCATTGCTTCAAATTGTTAAACGGTGATAATTCAACGCCTGACCACCTATGGGTGTGAACCCAACTCCAATTGGCTATATCAGCTATGGAGTATTCACCGGCCAGGTATTCATGTTGTGCTAATTGTTTATCGAGAACACTGAATAATCGTTTGACTTCATTTTGGTATCGTTCAATGGCAGCAGGGATTTTTTCAGGGAAGTAACGGTAAAACACATTGGCTTGGCCCATCATGGGGCCTATACCTGACATTTGAAACATCAACCATTGAATCACTTGATAACGTTCCGATGATTCATTGGGCATAAATTGGCCATGTTTTTCTGCCAGATACATCATGATGGCTCCACTTTCAAAAATGGTTAAGTTATTTTCACTGGTATCGACTATAGTCGGGATTCTGCCGTTTGGGTTTAGGGCAGTATAGTCATCTGCTTTTTGTTCATTCTTGCTTAAATCAATTGGAAACAACTTGTATTTAATTCCCAGTTCTTCCAGCAAAATGGATATTTTCCAACCGTTAGGTGTGGCAGCTGTATAAAAATTAATCATAATAGGATGTTGCCATCTATGGGGTAAAGTTAAATAAGATTATAGCCTATTGGTTATTGCAGTAGATGATAAATGAAGAGTGGTGAATAAAATGTAGAAGATAAGGCGGTGAAACAAACCAAAGGATCGTCCTTGATCTTCGGTTCGAGGTAATTGATATTTTACCCGCCACCCCTTTCTTCAAGTAATACTCGGGTATTCAAAACGTCATTATTAGAGATAGTTTCTTGAGCGGCTTTTCTTTCCCTGGCTTTTTCTGCAACTGTAGAACAAGTTCTTTCTTTTCTGTGTGATCCTGTTCTGATTCTTTTCTCGCAAACAATTTTCTCTTTGCTGCCAGTATCAAGTGCCATAGCGGCTGACCTGTCTGGTTTATACAAATCATCACCGACTTTGACAGCAACAACTCGATGTGGGTTTGAACCACAAGCCGAGAGGCTTGTGATGAAAATAATAATGATTAATTTTTTCATAATTGCTCCTTACGAATAACTTAGTAGATAGTGTATTTAATATAGCCTAGGAAGTTTACTAAATCAATATAAAAATCCATTTTCACTTTTATGTCGATCAGCGTTGCTAATAATTATCAAGCATTCAATGGTATTTGTAGATAGGTTGATATCTGCTGAGGAGGGTCTGTCCAATCAAATCAAAATTGAGCTAGGTCGCCTAAAAAGAAGCCTGGTATCGACGATCAAAATTCATTCAAAGTCGTCTTTGAAGATTAAATCAATGTTCCATCTAACCAAAGCATGACAAACATGTTCTTCACTGTCTACATTAAATTTAAATTGGATTCTATCTGTACCAGGTAGTGCGGCGTTGATGTGATAAGTACTGATGCCATTGATGTCTGTTACTTGCATTATGGATTCGCCTAGATTGGGTCCATTAGTTACTTGTAATGTGACTTCTCTGGCGCTGATTGGAGCGCCGCTTAGGTCATGCAAATAGACAACTAGATCAGCAGTGGGATTTTTAATTTGATTGATTTGAGTTAAATATTTAGTGTGGCAATATCGGCCAATTGAAGTGATTTGATCAATATCAATACCTGTGTTAATAGTTTGAGCTTCACCATCTGGCCAAGTTACATTAACACTGTTTACCGTTGTTTGCTCATTTAAACCAAAATGTTGAGTCAATGAATTATTAGATACATAATTACTGCCGCCAGTCAGTTCCCGCAGTTGAGTTGATGCAGGGGTTTGGACCTGAATCTTGGCATTAATGGCATAAGGGTTTGGTCCACTATCGAAAAGTTTAATGTCCAGGTAGTGTTTGCTGCTGTCGCTCAAGTTTTCGTACAATCGATAAGCACTGTTATTGGGCATCACCAAAATATCAATGTCACCATCTAAGTCATAGTCAACACAGCTGATCCCTCGCCCTTGTTGTGTGTGATTTAAACCATTAGCTGCAGCTGATTCTGTAAATGTGCCATCGCCATTAGCCATAAATAAAATGGCAGGATCAAAATGAAACTCTTCAGCTGCAACGGGTGTGGTAAAGCCATTCTCATGGTAAATGTCCAAGTGCCCATCGTTATTGAAATCAGCAAAACAAGCTCCCCAGCCCCAATACCCTTGTCTGATACCTGCTTCATCAGTGGCATCTTCAAAAACTCCCAATCCGGTATTTCTATATAGCCTGTTACCTGATACTCCCCAATTGGCCTCTGCTTTACCATCAGGATCCCAAATGCTGGTAACAAACCAATCGAGATCACCATCATTGTCATAATCTGCTACTGCTGCACCCATGCCATTTTCATCCGTAATAAAGGGCGCTTGAGTCACCAAAAAGGGCGGTTGCCCATCCACAAAACCATTGTTATAAAGTATTCTTGTGGTGCCAAAATCCGAAGTTAATAAAACATCCAACCACCCGTCTTCATTGATATCTGTGATATTGGGAGTGAAGGTCCAACGATCAAAATTAGCATTTTGGGTTAAACCTAAATATTCGATGGTAACATCTGTAAAAAATCCAAAACCATCATTCTCCCAAAATAATTGTTTACTGGTGGTTTCATCAGCAATCCAATGAGTCATGAATAAATCTTGATCTCCATCGTTATCAAAATCACCAAATGTCCCCATAAAACTAGACATTCCGGAATAGAAGCCAGAATTTGCGGATTCCATAAATCCACCATTTCCTAAGTTGATAAATAGGCGTGGGCGATTTTCTATGCTGTCCCCAGTGTGAGGTGCTTGACCTTGTTTATTGATTGAAAAGACCACTAAATCTAAATCAAAATCGCCATCAACATCAACAAATACAGGACCGGATCCAAGGATGTCATAAAGGTTGACTTGCGCTGATTCAGCCACATCAATAAAATGCCCGTTTCCAGTATTATGGTAAAGTGCATTGTATTCACCGCTTCCGCCTATTAAATAAAAATCGGGAAAGCCATCATAGTCATAATCTCCGACTGCACCACCGGCACCGATTACAGTGGATTCACTTTGTCGAACAGCTAAATTCGAATGTATTAAATCTATGCCAGAGCCAACAGTGGCTTCTTCAAATAATTGTGCATGGACATTCATGTTACAAATGAGTGCAATGAGGACTAAAATTTGGTTTGTTTTGTTGGTCATTTTAAAATGAATCTTGTTCTCCACTTATGTTCATCATTTTTTGATACAACTGTTATATCAGTACTCAATGTGAAAGGCAAATATCATCCAAAAATTGTATTCAACTTTGTCATCGTGCTGTGGGTACAATGAATTAACTGTCTGGAAATATCACCTCTTTGGCTGGTTTTCTTAAGTTGTAATGTGATGACATAACAGCGCCATAAGCACCAGTGTTCGCAACTGCCAGGATGTCGCCTACTACGGTCTTTGGCATCTTTCTATCAATCCCAAGGACATCACCTGACTCGCACATGGGGCCAACTATGTTGGCAGTATATTCGGTGACTTGGTCTAACTGACTTAAGTTCACAATGTTATGCCATGCACCATACAGTGCAGGTCGGATCAGTGAATTCATTCCAGTTTCAATGCCAATATAGCCTTGTTTGTCTTTCCATTTTGTTTGTGTCACTTGTGCCAGTAAAACCCCACAATGGGCCACTAAAAATCGACCAGGCTCCATCCACAATTGAATCCCAGGGTGTTCTTTCTTAAAGGCTTGTAAAGCAGCATCCAATGCAGTCATGTCTAGTCCTAGGTCACCTGGATTTTCTCTGATACCCAATCCGCCACCCATATTAATGATGTTTGCATCTGGGAAGAAAGGCAAACAAGTGCCTAAGAAACTGACAACTCTTGGCCAATTATTGTGATCAAGGATGCCACTGCCTGAATGCGCATGCAAGCCTATGACTCGGATGCTATGTTGTTTACACCAGTCTGATATTCTTGGAATGTCAGATTCTGGTATGCCAAATTTTGAATGAGCGCCTGCAGTTCTGACATAACGATGGTGTCCACTGCCATGACCTGGGTCTAATCGCAATATGACACTTTTATGCTGAAAGAGATCGGGGTGATCATACAAAACACTGGGGTTGTCTATGGTGACAAAAATACCTTGTGATAAAGCATCTTCATACTCTTTAATGGGTGCAAAATTTGGTGTGAATAATATTTGCTCTGCTGTAATGTCTGGACAGCTCGTTTTAACTCGTTCAATTTCTGCAGGAGAAACAGTTTCCAAGCAGATGCCATTTTTATGCATGAAACTGAGAATTTCCGGGTGAGAGTTGGCTTTACTGGCGTAATAAAATTGATCGATTGCTTGTAACGTTTTTAACTGTTCAATTTGTTGTTTTATAGTTGGCAAATGGTAAACATAGCATGGCGAATGTCTTTCGCTCAAATCCAATAGTTCACTTTGGTGTTGTTGCCACCATGCTCTTGATGTTTCTGGTTGTAAGGTTTTATCTTGTATAAGTTCTGCCCACGTTGGCCCAAAATCATCAATTTCTTTGTCTTCAATGATTAATACCTCATGCAATGCCCTGGTTAATTTATCTGCCTGATCTTCATCTACTACAAAAGTTTGGTTTAAATCATTGGACGATTGGGTGGTGATATAAATACGTTGATCGGCAAATGTAGCTATGACTGGTGCTATTTTGTCTGCCAAAGCACGGATGCGATAACCAACCAATGTAACTGCTGAACAGTTTTCAAATATTTCAACATCACACAAAGCGCTCAGTGCAGATTTTAGTTGGTCCAACACCTTTGGCGTGATGATGTTATCAATGTTATCTAAAGAAATGGTCACATTGGTTTGCGCAGTAGAAACTAAATCGATAGATAAACCAAGGTCTTTATAAATGCCAAACACATCGCCCATAAATCCAGCTTGATGCCACATGTTGATTGACTCCATGGAGACCAAGGTGACATGATGGCGGCTGTTAATGGCAGATACACGAGGTTTGATTGCACTGTGTTCTTGTGCCAAAACTGTGCCAATTGCATCAGGATCATTGGTGTTCTTAATCAGTAATGGGATGCCATTTCGTTCCACAGGCAAAATGCACCTTGGATGTAATACTTTTCCGCCACTGGCCGCAATTTCCCTGGCTTCAGGATAGCCTAAATTTAACAGCAATCGGGCATTGGGGATGCTGTGCGGGTTGGCACTAAATATGCCATGTACATCGGTCCAAATTTCTAAGTGCTTGGCATTGAGCTTTACTGCCATATAAGCTGCTGTTGTGTCAGATCCGCCTCGTCCAAGTAGGACTGTTTCGCCCTTGGCGTTACTGGCAATAAAACCCGGCATGACATAAAAGTCATTGGTTAATACTTGTTGTAACTTCGAATCAGCACTGACATCGCATTTGGCCGACAGAATTTGTGAATCTATACTGCGTTTGTCATCGGCAGTACTGATCAGCCATTCTTTTGGGTCCAAACTGCTGGCTGAGGTAAATTGAGATAAATGGTGCATCACCAGTTTATGAGTGCAAATTTCGCCCATAGCCAATAATTGAGCCTGTTGCATGGTGTTCAATGATTCCAGTTTATTCAATTGCTCCAACCTGGCTAATTCATGTGTAATCAAACTCAAGTCGGCTTCTAATTCTGATGCCAAGAATTTAATTCGATCGACGAATGGTTGGTAGATGGAATCGTTAGATTGAATCTTTTGCGTTAATAAATTGGTCAACCCTTGGGCAGCCGAATGCACCAACAATACTTTATGGCCTTGTTTAATTCTGGTTTTTGTCACTTCAATAATAACTTGCCATTTTTCGCGACTAGAGACTGATGTCCCACCAAATTTTAATACCACCCAAGAATTCAAACTTTCACCTGACTATGTGTTTAAAAAAAACAAACTTTAGGTAAAAAAAATAATTCATGCAAGTAATATCGTTTAATATGTTTCTAAGTTATGAGTAAATTTGAAATAAGGGTCGTATGATTGAAAAAACAAAAGTGAAATGGCAGGACGTGAGGTGGCAGTGTGATGCCAGTTCACTTGGCTTTAAAACCACAAAAAGCATCACTCCGGTAGATGTCATTGTAGGACAAGATGATGCATTGGATGCCTTGCAATTTGCCATTGAATGTCAGGCTTATGGTCAGAATGTTTATGTGCGTGGTTTAAATGGCACTGGACGCATGAGTATGGTTTCGAAAATATTAAACGATGTTAAGCCGCAACTGATTGAGAAAACTGAGCATTGTTATGTGGCTAATTTTAATCAGCCTGACAGGCCGAAGCTAATCAGTTTGCCAGCCGGCAAAGGTGTTAAATTCAAGCAAATGATGGAAGATTTGAGCTTGTATTTCTCAGAAGAGTTGCAAAGAGCCATGGAATCTGAGTCGTTGTTGAAGCAAAAAAATCAAGCTGAAGATCAACTACAAGAACAAGTCAAAAAGTTAACGGCGCCATTTGAAGATGAGTTGGCAAAGAATTCTTTGGCGATGATCAATGTCAATACACAACAAGGTCAACAGACCATTGTCGCCCCCATGATTGATGGTGAAGTATTGGATCCTAATTTGTGGCAACAAAAGGTTGCTGCGGGTGAAATTACAGAAGAACAACAAAAAGTGTTGATGGATGCTCAGCAGATATACAGCAAGAAACTTGAAGAACTGGGTCGTAAGATCAATGAGGTGACCGAATCAGGGCATGTTGAAATTAAATCCATGTTGGAAGAACATATCAGCGGATTGATAGATCGCGAGATTGAAAAATTTAAAAAGACATTCAAAAGCGGTCAGGTATTTGAATTTTTAGAGTCAGTGAAAGCTGATTTATTGGAGCAATATTTCTATCACAAAAAGAACAGCATCAATCCAATTGAAAGATATGCTGTTAACTTGTTGCTGTCATTGGATGATAAAAAAGATTGTCCTGTGCTGGTTGAACGTGTTCCATCATTACAAAACCTCCTGGGCTCAATTGAGAGTAAATGGGGTGAAAATGGACCCGTATTGGCCGATCATATGAGCATTGTCGGTGGTTCATTGTTAAGAGCAGATGGTGGG
>JBPOFV010000087.1:0-7714 GCA_051252335.1 Marinicella sp.
TCGGGTTCAAGAGGCGTTTTTAAAGAGTTTGCATAGACTATTTTTACTCGATCAAAGAGCTTTTGGTTTTGCGATATTTTAGAACCCATTTCAGAAAATTTAGGTGACAGCTCCATTTGTAGTTTGCGCACCTCTGGGCCGGATAAATTACTGCTCCAAATGCCGTAATATGTAAAAGCACGACCCAGTCTTTCACCGGCTTTTTCCATAGCGACAATGGTATTTTCAAAGGTGGCAGGTTCTGGATTATTGGCAATTCTTTCATAGTCAGCCAAATTTTCGGCAATCGCAATTTCAAAAGCTTCGGGTACGTCTTTTAAATCCATTTTGTCAAAGGCAGGGACGCCTCCATATGGGCCTGTCCATTCAGCCAATAAGGGATTGGTTGCTTGAGTTTGCTCAGCTGCTTGGTTTGCTTGAAGGGTGGTCGCCATAGACCCTAAGGACAAAGCGATACCTAGTGAAAGCCCTGTGAGCCAATGATTGTTTTGTTTTAATTTCATGCGGTCTGATTTGTAAGCTGTTAATTGACCAACAATCTTCTTAGCCCTGTGAACTAAAAAACAGTGGCAAAAGTCATGTTAGGGATGGGATCTGAGTGTTTGAGTTGATTTGTTTACAATTCTCAGCAGCGAACAATCAGCAAATATAAATCATACTCAAGACTCATGTTTGAAAAGCAACAATTAAAATTCAAAACGAGCACCAATACTAACTGTGCGCTGATCAAACCCTTGCAATCCAAACAATTGGTTGTAACGCAGATAAAACATTTTCCCGTTGGCTGTAATCCAAGTTAAGCCTAAACTTGCTTGGCTGAAATTGGTTTCAGTGAAGTTGGTTTCAATGTTGAACAATTCGTCAATGGGCATGCCGATTAGTCGCATTTCCATGACCCCATTGTCTTGGTCTTCATAGTTATGCTGAAAACTGATTTGTGGTGACAACACACCGTGCTGGGTGCTGATGGCCCTGGAGAGCGTGAATCCAAGATTGTATTTGATGGCATCGAAATCTTGCGCCGCATAAAACATGTTAAAAGCATCTGCACCAGTCTCTGTATATTGGTCGAGTTGGCTTTTAACAAATTCGACGCCTAAATAGGGCGTAAAATTCCATGCGCCTGTGTGGTAATTGTAACCAGCACTGACAGCAGCGGTTAATTGTTTTGATTGGGTGTTGCCAACTGCTTTGATATCTACCACAGAATCAATTAAATGAAACAGTTCAATTCGGGTTTGTCGAATATCCGGTCTGGCATAACTTAATCGGGCATCGAGATAAAAATGTTCACTGGGTGTGAATAAGCCATAGGTGCTGAAACTCAACCCTTCTGATTTCATCGAAACACCCGCACCGGTTTTAGAGTTTAATTCGTTATAACCAACAGCAGCACCCAAGACGATTTGATTTGAAATACGGTAGTCAACACCCGCACTTAAACTGTCAGAGTCGAAATCAAAGCCTTCATTAAACTCATCGGCATATTGATAGTCACCTGAGGACAAACTGCCATTCACAAAAAAGCCCCATGGTGAGACAAAACTTTCAGCCGGGTTTTGACTGTCCTGATAAGACAGCATTGACATGGGCAGGGATTCGGTACCATTACTCAAAGACAAATCTGCAACAGAAAAACCAGTGACACCAGCACGTAACTGCGCCATTCTTTGGCCTAAATTGGACATTTGAGCTGCCACCAGTTTAGTAGAGTTTCTGGCTTGGTGGACCACATTACGCGGCCGCATCCAATTGAGCACACGCGTTAACATTTCAAAATTACCCAATTCTGCTTCTTGTAATAAGTCATCACACCAACCATTCAGTGCGGTGCGATAGTTGTCACCAGAACAATAAGCCGCCAATACACTTGCTGCACGACGAAACCTTTCACGTCGAAACTCTGGCATGTTGGTTAACATGCCTATTGCATAATTGTCTAGGTCAGGAATCTGGCCAACTTGAAAGACTATTAACTTGCCGTTGTTAGATAAGTTTGGATCGGTTGTTGGTGAAGAAACCTCTGCTGCCAGAATAAGGTCTTCTGGTTCAGCTTGTTCAACCAGTTGTACACGAACCAAAACAACTTTTTCAGCACCTGCTGCAAAATCACCAACGTTTTCACATCTGATTTGTCCAGATTCAACAGAAATTTGGCATGGTCCAGGTGCAGTGGTTGTGATGTCACTAAAAGCACCCTGTGTAACATCAACATCTAGTCGAATGCCTGCAGAGGTGTCTGGGCCTTGGTTTCGAATGGTGATTTCCATTTTGGCTAAATCACCCGTTACGACCCTGGCCTGGAATAATCTGACATCTACACTGATATCAGCTTCTTCGGCAAATACCACTGAACTGATTAAAAATGCAATGATTGAAAATAGTATCTTCATGATTCCCTCTGTGCTTTTATTGATATTTTTTACATATGTTGTCTGAATTGTCAATCTTTGTAGTTAATATATGTAATTGTCAGTCAGTGTTGGGCGTACTTTTTATCAAAGCAAGTGCCTCACATCGGGCAGGTATTTTTCAAATGAACCGGTATTGAATATAACAACTTGGTCGTTTGATTTTATCATGTTCATCTCAATCAAGGGTTTCAATGCAGCCATACATGCTGCACCCTCAGGGCAAATCCACACATGTTTTTGTTGCCATATTTCTGACAAATGCTGGGCAATGTCAGTTTCATTGACAGCAACTGAAGTTCCGCCGCTTTGTCGAATGATGTCCACCACCTTAAAATGACCGACACCACCGGCAACATTAAGCCCAACTGCCAATGTCTCTCCGGCTGGTGTTGGCTCAGGTTCAAATAAATGGTTATCAATGGCATTTTTTACGGGAGGCGTGGCTGCTGATTGTACTGCGATGATTCGAGGTCTTTTTTCATCAATCATCCCCAAAGCTTCCAGTTCATCGAAGGCCTTCCACATGCCTAAAATTCCAGTGCCGCCTCCGGTTGGGTACAAGATCACGTCAGGTAGTTCCCACTGATCAGACATGGCATTAGGTTCAGCCAATTCCAGCCCCATGGTTTTCTTGCCTTCAATTCGCCAACCAGGTTCTTGAAAAGTGGCCACGTTGAAATACCCTTCTGGCAGGTATTTTTCTTTCATCAGCATGCCAGCTTCTTTGATGGTGCCTTTGACCATATCCAGTATGACATCAGCGTTATGAAATGACAAAGCGGCGACATTCCCTTGGATAGGCGCTGGCGTATCATCGGGCATGATAACGGCTGCACCGATCTCCATTTTATTGGCATAAAAAGCCAGTGAGTCGCCGGCATTTCCTTGAGTAGGAACCGCCAATTTTAATAAGCCAAAATATTTGGCCATATTAGCCACTACCGCCATACCTCGGTCTTTGAAGCTTAAGGTGGGGTTTTGGCCAAACCCGTCATGTCCCTTACCTTCATCTTTGATAAACAATTTGAACCCATGTTGAACGGCCAATTGATGATCCGAATGGTCAAGTAATGGTGTAAAGCCTTCACCCTGAGATTGATAAGCTGAACTTATTGGTAACAGACCAGAAAAACGCCACATATGGGCTCTCTCAGGGTGGTACCAGGTCGTGCCTTTTATGGCTTCAAGATCATAAACCGCTTGCACAGGTCTTTGATCCTTGGGACATAAATTCATCAATTGATTGCTGGGAAATTCGGCCCCACAAAAGGTACAAACTAAATGAGAAAAGTGTGGATTAAGTTCAGTCATGATAAAACAAAGATTCAACCTTACCCTTTAACTTAAAAGCTGTAAACAGAAAATTGAGGCAGCCACTACTTGCCTTTGTTTTGAGTTTGATGTGTTTAGGGTTGGGGTAAATTAATGTTTAATTTTGCAGCTAATTCAAACAGATCAGTTTGGGTATTTAACAAGACTTGGTTGTTTGGATCAATTGACAATGCTTGGGTTATTTTTTCAGCGGCCATTTTCAGTGCCTTAATTTGCTGTGCTTCTGTTGCTGGGTTTTGCGCCTGAACCATCAGGCTTTCTGCCCAAGTATTAAAACCATATGGGTTGTTTGGGGTGGTGTTGACAACCCCATCGTACAAATCATTGACTGGTTTGTAATTTTGATCACTTAAATAGTGCTGCAAGGTGAGTAGATTGGCCTCACTAAGCTTTATGTTCAGATCTGTAGAGTTGATTGATTTTGCTTCATTAATTTGCTCATTCGCAGCTCTTATATGGTCAGTAAAAGACTGCTTTTGTTGGCGCAAGTATTCAGCCATCAACAAATGGGTGTTGGCTAAATTTATCAGCAGACTGGGATCGTTCTGAACCAAATTATCCCCTGGTTCGAGCAGAGCCAAAAGGGCATTACCAGCAGATAAGATATTTTGTCCTTGCTTCAATTGAAACAACAGCTCTAACAATAACACATCGGCCATGTTGTTGATAATGGCCTTTTGTTGATGAATCATCAGCCCAGGGTACAGCATGATATGGTCATACAATTCTCTGGCCTTATTAAAAGTTTCTGTAGGGTCTTGGTTGTTCCTGATCTGCTCATGGCCCTGTAAAGACAAGACAAACAACATGTCACTGGTCACAAAAGGTTGGTACTCATTGTCTACTTTCAGCAAGTCTGTATACAATTTATGTGCTTGGCTTATGGCGGTTTGTGCATCATGACCTCGTTGAAGGAACTGTTTGGCTTCAATGGCATGCAACATGGCTTGGTTTAAAGTACTGGTGAATAAATCTTCGAATGAAAAAGACCGTTGATTCCAGTGTTTGACTTGTGCCAATGATTCATTGGCATCAATGCCGCGGCTGATTTGCCATTGAGCCTTTATCATGTATATATTGGTCAGTAATGTCATCGGATATTTAAAATCAGGCTGTAGCTTCAATGCGTTGTTACAGGCTTCAATGCCTTGATTGGCGAAGGATTCAACATCTTCACCACTGCGCTGAAAGGCGTCAGCTAATAAACCTAAACTGACATAACACAAGCTGTTATAACTGGGTGGAAAGCTGCGAGCCATTTGATTTGATCTCTGATAGGTTTCGGCGGTCATCAAGGCATATTTTTTGGCCTCTTCCCAATCACCATTTTCTCTGGACTTCGTCATCGAAGCAGAGAGAATCAGCGCTTTTAAATTGACCGCTTTCTTGTTCCATTGTTGATCTTTCAAAATTTTATTGACGGCGGTTAAACCTGAAGCCAATGATTCTGTTTGTGACAACACAAAAGCTTCAAATAAGGGGTCAACCTGGCCAGCATCTTGATGAGCTAATTCTATGTATTGAAGTGTTGGAGTTAAGTATTGTGTCCTAAAAGTTGAGTCTTGTAATGTTTTTTCCATCCCATGTTTGTCAGAAAACTCAGTCGCCTTTTCAATGTATAACATGGTCCATGCATCAGCCAGTAATTGGTTCTCAGCTTGGCTCTCTTGTAACAACGCGATGGCTTCGGCATAGTATTCCCCTTTCAGCAATATGATTCCCATCAAGCGTTTTTTTTCTTTGTCTGATAAACGTTGATCTTTTGAAATAACTTCAAATAACTCATTACCTTGATTAATGATGGATTGAATGCTGTCATTCACAGGATGAACAGGAAGTACATAAATTTCTTCGGCTTGATTCACCAAATCATCAATTTTAAATTGATAACTATTAACTAACTCATTTCGTTCGGCTTGAATATTGAATTTTTGCCATTGAAACCATAGCATGATCAACAACAGCCCGCCAATTAAGCCAACCATGGATATTGTGACTTTTTTCTTTCGCCGTTTGGGCTTGTCTAAGATGTCATTGAGTTGAGTAATGGTTGTTGTTGAGCTAGGCCTTTGCTCAGGGTTTAAAGCAGTCAGGTTTTCAATCAAAGACCTGATTGAAACAGGTAATTCGGTAACATCTATGCGTTTACCTTGTTGAACGTCGGCCAATAATTGTTCGGTTTCCAAGACTTCATAGGCTGCTTTGTGGCTGAATACTTCCTGAGCAATGATGCCAAAAGCATACATGTCGCTGGCGGTATCAATGTTTTTTCCTTGGGCTTGCTCAGGGCTCATGTAACGAATGGTACCTACCAATGAACCTTGTTGGGTTAAATCATCGCTAACACGTTTGTTGGTGTCTGATGTTTGTATGGATGGTTTTGATAACGATTGGGCGATGCCAAAATCCAACACCTTAAGTTGCCCTTCATCTGTGACCATGATGTTGTCTGGTTTTAAATCACGATGCACAATGCCATGCTCATGGGCTACAGACAAAGCAGTTGCTAAATCCACCAATGCTTTCAGCTTCTGATTATGATCCAGAGGCACTTGATACAGTGGTTTACCTTTGATGTATTCGAGTACCAGAAAGTCACCATCTGCCGTTTCTAAATAATCATAAAGTTGACAGATAGATGGGTGGTTAATTTTAGACAAGATCTGTGCCTCGCGAACAAATCTTTGTTGTGTGGATTTGTTTTTCAAGTGTTCGGGGCGAATCGATTTAACCGCCACTTGACGTTCAAGTTTTTCATCAAAACCTAAATAAACAGAACCCATGCCGCCCTGGCCTAGTAATTTAATGATGCGAATGCGGTTGATCAAGGAACCAGGCCCAATCACATCTTGTTTTTCTTGGTCTAATTGGTTTGTTGTATTGGATGATTCTAAAAAATCTTTTCTTTTGCCTTCGTCGGCCAATAGCGTTTCTACTTGAGTTTTTAGATCAGTGTCAGCAATTTGTTCTAGCAACAGTGTTCTTTCTTGGGAGTTTAACCCGAGAGCTTGGTTTAAGAGTTTTTCTGTTTCAATAGGTTTTTTCAAGCTTAGATTATACTCAAACCCCCAGAAAAATTAAAACCAATCTAAAAAGCCCCATTCTCATGAGGCTTTTTACGACAGGGATTAGAAATCAATCGAATTGATTCATGGTGTTGTCTGATCCAGATGCTTTTAGTGCGGCTTCTCCAGAGAAGTATTCTTTGTGATCATCGCCGATGTTTGAACCGGCCATGTCTTGGTGTTTAACACAGGCCAAGCCTTCTCGAATCTCTTTTCTTTGCACGCCAGTCACATAGGCCAGCATGCCTTGTTCGCCAAAATACCCTTTGGCCAACTGATCGGTCGAAAGTGCTGCCGTGTGATATGTGGGTAATGTGATCAGATGATGGAAGATGCCTGCTTGCTGCGCGCCGTCCTTTTGGAACGACTGAATCATTTGATCTGCTCGTTTACCCAATTCTGTTTGATCGTATTTAACATCCATCAGAGCAGCCCTGTCATAAGCTTTGACGTCTAAACCTTGGTCTTGCATCAGGTCATAGGCTTGCTGTCTGAAGTTCAGCGTCCAATTAAATGAAGGTGAGTTGTTGTAAACCAATTTGGCGTTTGGAACCACTTCCCGAATTCTTTTCACCATGCCACCAATTTGACCCACATGTGGTGTGGCAGTTTCGATCCAGAGCAAGTCAGCGCCATGTTGTAAACTTGTGATGGAGTCTAAAACACAGCGATCTTCACCTGTGCCGGGTTTAAATTGAAATAAACCACTGGGAAGCCTTTTTGGTTTAACCAGTTTTCCGTCTTGTTTGATTACCACGTCGCCGTTCTTCAAATCTTCTGTTGCCACTTCTTCACAATCTAAATAAGCGTTGTATTGATCGCCAAGGTCGCCGGGCTCTTGAGTTACTGCGATTTGTTTGGTTAGGCCAGCCCCCAATGAATCGGTTCTGGCAACAATGACAC
>JBPOFV010000088.1:0-7624 GCA_051252335.1 Marinicella sp.
ATCTGGCTAAATCTGTTACTGTGGAATAAAGGAGCAACTAGATGAATTTAAAATCACTTAAAATACAAATTAAAACACCTTTGTATGATCAAACCATTGCTTTTTATCAGGAGCTATTCCAGGCCGAGGTGGTTGATTCATGGAATAATACTGGAGGTTGCGGCACTATTTTGAATTTCGCGGCATTAGAAGACAGGGTTTTGTTAGAAATTTCTCAAGCAGAAAACACCCAAGTGTATTCTGGTTTCAGCTTACAGTTTAAGGTCCCTTCACTTCCAAACTTTATGCTCCAATTACCTTTGAAATACCTGTCATCTAGGCCGATAAAAAGACCATGGGGAGCTACCTATTTAAAATTGAGTGATCCCAATGGCGTAGATGTTATTGTCTATCAACTGGATTAATGATTATCAATTTGGCTTGAGCCACTCACAACTTACTTTCAAATTACTGCGAAGTTTCGGTATAGAAAATAGCACACTCGAAATCATTTTCGCTGTCACAACTGGGGGGTTCTGTATAGGGGCTTGGCGATAATACGAAGTTAATATAGTAGTTGGTTCCGGGCTCTAAAATACAATATAACAGCGGGTTGTCAGCTTGATTGGTGGAGAATCTGATTGATCTGAAATTTTCAACCAGGTAGTTACATATTGAAGTTTCAGTGAAATCACCAGGACACTCGCTGATCGATACAGTGGCTTGACTGATTCTGTTGTAATTGGTGGGTGCTGAAACGAAATCTATTCGTCTTCTGAAATTCAATTCTGTTAATCCAAAATCAGACAATGTGATGAATTCTGAAGTGGCTAAATTGATGAGAACATCTGTATGGGTTGTTTCGCCAAAGTCATAACCGTCATTAAAAAACTGATAAGTACTGCTTAACCTGGTTAAATTCGGTGGATAAATATCAGCAGAGCATTGTGGGCTGTTGTCTAAATTAATTTGTACTGACCTGGTGTTGGTTTGTCCTGAAATTGAATCTGAACAACTGAGGGTGAAAACAGTGTCTTCAGTGATTGAAGAAATCGGAATCGAATGTTCGCCATCAACCGCTGGATGTGCGGTTTGCCAATCCACAGTTCCATTTAATCCTGTGCATGCATCGGAACCAGTAACGGTGTAAGTTAAGTCAAAAGAAGTGTCTGGTAAAACATTGCATTCATCTTGATCACAAGGACCTAAAAATGAAGTTAATAAATCAAAATCTGGAAAGGATTCTAAAGTGTATGTTGTTTCAACTTGATTGATTTGAAACGTGGATCCTTGGTTGAAATCATAGGTGCGAGTCTCGCCTAAAACCAGGCCAGAAAAACTCATCAAGAACAGCAATGTTTTCATTCGAAAGCCCCTATAAAAATGATGTCTAGTGGACTGACAAATGGCAAGCCATTTTCACAAAAGATGTCTCCGTTGGCGGAATCGAATTCAAAAAATGTTTGATTGTCATGAGAGTAAATGTTGATCGTCTCATCATCGCGAATTTGTAAAACCGTTGAGCCAATACTGACATAGGGCTCAGATTCTAATATGGTTTCTTCGGATAAAGATACACAAGTGCCCATATCAACAAAATCCAGAACTTTCCAGTTGTCGTCATTTAATTCAAATTTAAAATTGATCGGTAAGGAATAGTAAAAATCATCGATGACAACAAAATGGTCTAGTCCATTACACCCGGAAGTATTGTTAATCACGACATTGATATAAATGCCATTTTCTAGAATTAAAAATTGAAAATCACACAGCCCATGGTTATAAATAACAGGAAAAATCAATGAAGTTTGAGATTGAGTTTGGCCAGAATCAAGGACATCAAAAGTCCATTGAGCATACAACGTGTTGGTCATTAATAAGAGTAATAATGTATACGTTTTCATCATCATAATCAAAGTTTTAAAATGACGCCTAAATGGCGATGTCATTACTTCCTTATACAATTCAAGTCATACTATTCAGGCTAAAGTATAGCTGTTTTCATAAACTGAAATGTTAGATTGGCGTTGTTCAATGAAAGAAATTTACTGAAAAGGACTGTGTTGATATGAATTAAGAGGAATGTGCCTTAAAAATCTAGTCAGTGATTGTACTCCTGTCCTAAATTGGCGGTTATTTCTGTTTGAACGGCATTTTTCTTGCTGTATTTCTGGCATAATTGGTTTTTGTTCTTTGTATAAATCAGCTGTTGTCATCAATGAAAGTTTCAAATAGGGATGAAAATAATTTCATGGGCTTGCCGATGCTGGTTATCGTTGTGTTGGTGGTATTGTATGCCTTAAGTTTCAGTTATTCAGTGTTGTCATTGGATACTTCACGAGACATTTTTCGAGCCAGTCAAATTTCACAAATGACTCACTGGCCTTTATTGGGGCCGGATGTAGGTGGTTTTTTTCACACAGGACCTATCTGGTTTTATTTTTTGGCCATTCCAGCATTGACTGGATCTTTGGTGTTCATGTCATTTTGGGTGGGTGTCTTTGCAGGTCTTAAGTTCGTTTTTGCTTATTTATTGGGCCAAGCCTTGTTGAACAAACAATTTGGTTTGTTGTGGGCATTTATGCTGCTGTTACCAGGGTGGCAGATGCTCAATCAAATGATTATCAGTCACACCAATTTACTGGAAACATTGTCATTGGCTTTGTTGTTGGTGTTGTTTCGATTCCATCTAACTCAAAAAATTAAATATTGGTATTGGGCTGCTTTGATATTTGCGTTGGGTTTTCATGCCCATCCCAGCTTTCTGGTGTTGGTGGTCTTTTTTCTGCCAGTTATTTGGATACACAGATCGCAATTAAAAATCTCTGCATGGGTGTTGGCGTTTTGTATTTTCATCATGCCATTACTGCCTTATATTTGGGATCAAATAGCCCATGGCTTTCCTGATTATTTGCGTCTAATGGAGCGAGATGTCTTAAGTGATCAAATTAAGGCCAGCGGCAAAGCTGTGACTGATCAGATACATTGGTTACCTCATTGGTTATCTAACCTCAATGCTTTGATCATTTCCGGTCCTTATCGCGTCATTCAGTTTGTTGCAAGTCAGTCTGCAATAATGGGGCAGGTCATGTTGGTGTTATTCCTTGGTGTGATGTTGATCATTGGTTTAGGTGCTGTTTTGATATTACAAGACAATAAATATCGCAGGTGGTTGATCACAGGTGTTTCAGGTTTGTTGTTGGCACTGCTGTTGATCACTTTATTGCGTTCTTTCACGCCGTATTATATGTTGTTCTCTGTCACTGCGCTCTTACAAGGTGTTTTTGCTTTGGCTCTCTATCAGGTCATCAAAAATAGATTGGTCATGACAGCTTTGTTGATGATGGTGTTGTTAACAATGAATATAATACCCATCATGATGTTTAAACAAGCCAGTACAAATACGCACGTCTCTTTAGGTCCAGTGATGAATGTGAATGAGGCATTATCAAGTAATTGGAGCGTCAAAGGTTTCTCATTGGATGCTTTAACCATGCAGGAAAGTGCAGCCCTATCAAATTTATTTTGTGGAAAATCCACCACGGTTAATGGCCCAATGACCTCAGTTTTAGATTTTACCGGTGGTGCCACTCTGTTGTTTTATTGTGAAGATTACCAAGTGCAATTAGGCGGTGTGAATCATGCAAGTACTCAGACTGTGATGTTAATGCATCGCGCATTCTGGCAAGCGGCTCAATTGACTCCTACCAAATGGGTGACACCTGCTTGGGGATTGGTTAAAAAGCATAAAAATCACAGTTCTGATGTGTCCATTACGCTGCTGCCATTTGATGATTATGTTCATCCACCCAGGTCTCAGACTCAATTAGGTGAATTTCAAGAATACCAATTTGAAATAACTGTGGCTGCATCCGATTTCCTGATGATCAGTAATGTGTTGCCAGCCAATGTACAATTCCAAGTCAATGAGATCACTGCTGATTCCGGGGCAATAGAGTTGCTGCAGGCCAATGCCACCAATCGATTGTATCGATGCCAAAATTGTATAGGACAAGACGTCAAATGGCAGATTAATTTAACCACCAATGGCCAGCAAGCCATAGACATCAATAGCTTTGCCCAATGACATTCATCGATCAGCAGCACATATCAACCAGTAAACCTTATATTTGGGTGGTGCTGTTTTATCTGTTACTGGTGCTGGTATTTTTCTATCCAGTGTTACAAGGTTTGATCATCAGTCAAACTGACTTTTTGAATTTTATCAGCCCTTGGGATGCTGTGAGGCCGGCAGATTTGTTGCTGGCCAGCAACCCACATTTACAAGATCAAAGCACTGAGTTTTTACCTTTCTTCTTAGAAGCAAAACGACAGTTGTCAGAAGGCATGTTCCCATTGTGGAATCCCTATATTTTTGCTGGGAATCCCTTATGGGCCAACACCCAATCGGCCCTGTTTTTTCCTTTAAACTTCTTTCATTATTGGTTGGATGCACCGCTGGGATTTACTGTTAGTAGCCTCATTAAACTCTTCCTTGGTTGTTTGTTCACACATTTATTCTGTCGTAAATTAGGGTGTTCTCATTGGGCTGCGTTGTTTGGAGGCACGGCCTTTGGCTTTTGTTCCTTCACGGTCTTCTGGCTGAATCATCCACATACCAATGTCACGCCCTTGATTCCTTTGTGTTTCTATATGGTTGAGCGTTTACTTGAAAAATCAGACAGTAAAAACATGTTTTACTATGGGTTGGTGGTGGCTTTGACTTTAATTGCTGGGCATGTGGAAATTGCATTTCTGACTGCTGTTGCATGTGGTTTTTATTATTTGCTTAGGTTGCTGCAACGACAAGAACTCAGTATGAAAGCGCTGTTGAGATTTTTGGTGATTCATGTTGGTGCTCTGTTGTTGGCTGCCTTCCTGATTTTTCCATTTGTTGAATTCCTCTTCAATACTGCCGTTTGGTCAGAGCGGGGAGATGCGGTGCAATTCAGTATTCCCACCGCGGGGATGTTAAATTTATTGATGGGTGAATTTTTTATTTTTGATGGTTGGGATAAGAATAACATCGGTTACCATGCTTTCAGCCCCTATGTCGGTGTGGTCGCTTTGCCATTGGCACTGTATGCCATCCTCAATACATTCAAGCAAAGTTTGCCGATGATGTTGTTGTGTTTGTTGTCTTTAGCTGTGGCATTCACCATTGAGCCATTCCATTGGCTGGTAAAAAACTTGCCTCTGTTTAATCATTTGCCGTTGTTTTATTTTTCGATCATCGTCGCGTTTACCCTGTGTATTCTGGCCGCACAAGGCTTACAACAATGCCTGCAAAATCCCATTGAGAGAAAAAAGTTAGGGTTGATCACCATTCTATTTTTGCTGACCTTGGTTGCGGTGCGCTGGCTTTGGAATCCAGGTGGATTAATGCCTTATTTGCAAGACAGCGAATTGCTGGTCAGTTCAGTTCATGGCATGCTTTGGACTGTGATGGCAGTGATTGTCATGACTTGTTTAATCATGGCTTGGGCTCATCGATTTAAGAAGCCAGCCTTGGTCTTATTGTTGGTCATGTTATTTACTGATCTGTGGTTGATCGGGCATGCATGGAATCCTACTGTAGATTCTGAGCATGCCTTGCCGCAGCAACAACCAGGTTCATTACAATTTTTAAACCAACAAACAGAGCCATTCAGAACAGTTGGCTATGATCGAATATTGAAACCCAGTACCAACATGTTGGCTCAGATTCATGATGTCAGGGGCTATGATGTTCCGGTAATTGATCGATATCATCAGTTTTTCAATCAAATCTTAGAAGGCAAAGATGCCTTTTGGTATTACGATTTGCCCAATTTCAATGCTTCGATTTTACCGTATTTAAATATGTTGAATGTCAGGTATTTGCTGTCCAAAAAAGATCTGACTGCACAAATTCCTGAGCACCTCGAACTGGTTTATGATGAAGAAATTAAAATATATGAAAATCAAAATGCGCTGGGCTTGGCGTATTTTGCTGCTGAAGTCATTACAGTGAAATCTGCAGATGAGGCTTTAAACAAACTACGATCAATCAAAGACCGGCTGTCTGATACAGTGATCTTGGAAATCAATGAGGAACAAACTAATCCATCCGTAAGTGACAGCAAGCAACAAACAATCAGCTACCAAAACATCACTGCACAATCCTTAGATCTGGAAGTTAACACCGACCAACCCTCATGGTTGGTTATTTCACAAAGTTATTACCCTGGATGGCAGGCGAAAATAGATGGCGTAAAAACTGATATTATTGCTGCCAATTATGTGCTGCAAGCCATTAAAATACCCGCAGGAACACATCATGTTTCATTGACTTACCAGCCGCTTAGTTTTACTTTGGGCTGGATCGTTAGTTTACTCATTATAATTTTGGGCTTATGGATAATCAGAAAAACAAAATAGTCATCATCATGCCGGCTTACAATGCGGAAAAAACCTTAAAGGACACCTTATATGATATCCCATCAGGTTGTTATGATGAAATCATATTGGTAGATGATTGTTCAAAGGACAACACGGTAGAATTGGCTCGATCATTAGGCATCAGTGTTTTCGAACATGATACCAATAAAGGGTACGGCGGTAATCAAAAATTATGTTATCAAGAAGCCTTGAATGCTGGAGCTGACATCATTGTGATGTTGCACCCTGATAATCAATATGATGCCACATTAATACCATTTTTCACTGGCTTTATCGATCGTGGTGTTTGTGACTTTATGCTCGGTGCCAGAATCAGAACCAGAAAAGAAGCCCTTCATGGCGGCATGCCTTTTTACAAATATTTCAGTAATCGCATGTTGACCTTATTGATGAATGTCATATTGGGCCAAAACCTGGCTGAAGGCCATTCAGGGTTCAGGGTATATCACCGCAAAGTACTTGAAAAAATTCCGTTCGAAAACAATGCAGACGACTTCTCATTCGATGCAGAACTCATCACTCAAGCTGTTTACCATGGTTTTAAGCTGGGAGATGCGCCCATGCCTGTGCGTTACTTTTCCGAAGCATCAAGCATCAGTTTTAAAGACAGCAGTATTTATGGCTTAAAAATCTTAAGCACCTTATTTAAATACACACTCACCAAGTTAAGAATCAAAAAATCTAAATTATTCGCTGAAAAATAGCATGCATTAAAAAGTTATTTTGGCAACGCTCATGACTTTAAGCACTGTTTTTATTTTCTTTTTTGATACAAAATGATATCATAATGATATTAGCAGGAGAAAAACATGATCACTGAAAAGAAAATAAAAGCCAAACCAGGCATACCCGTTTTATTGTTAATACTGGCAATGTTAATTGCTGATGTATTGTTGTTGATCTATGCCGGGAAGAACCACATCACGGGCTTAATTATTTTAGCTGTCGTTATGATACCGGTATTAATTATTTCGCTGGTTGGTTTGTTCATGGTCAACCCCAATGAATCAAAAGTATTACAACTGTTTGGTAAATATGTTGGCACCGCCAGTGAACCAGGCTTACGTTGGGCCAATCCTTTTTATGGCAAAAAAGCTGTTTCATTGCGGGTCAGAAACTTCGAAAGTGGACAACTGAAAGTCAATGACAGCGCAGGTAATCCCATCGAGATTGCAACCGTTGTTGTTTGGAAAGTGGTGGATACTGCTGAAGCTATTTTTGAAGC